>DAOSWJ010000428.1:0-2381 GCA_035380005.1 Prolixibacteraceae bacterium
TTCATAGTATTCAGCATCAGTAATAACCTGTCCCGGATATTGCACTTTTCCGGTAAAATCTCCGGCAGGTGTCCATTCTGCCTCGTAATGTGTAAAAGCCAACGGACTGTAAGTATGAAAGCTTAATATGATTTTTTTATCGTTAGCGGGTAACTCTAAAAACTGCAAATATTCAATAATTTGCCAATTGTTCGGACCAACAACAATGAACCTGTTCGGCTCTTTTTCCCTGATTGTAGCAATAGCCCTGTTCAACAGCTTATTCCAGTCGGAATGTTCAGGGGCTACCACCTCGTTGAGCAATTCGTAAGCCACCATATTGGTCGGGTATTTATTTAGTTTTTCGGATAACTGAACCCACAAATTGATAAAACTATCCTGAGCCCTTGTATCGTCCCACAAAGTATTACTACCCCCTTCGTTAGCAGCATTAAAGTGATGCGAACGAATAACATGCAGATCAACAATTGCTTTTAAGCCATACTTCTGGCACCAATCTAAACAATTCAATAAATATCCAAAAGCTATGTCTATTTGCTTGCCATCTTCATCCCAAAGCTCATGTTCATCAATGGGTATCCTAACATGATCGTATCCAATGCTATCGATAAAGCGGATATCGTCTTCGTCGATGTAGGTATATTTGGGCTCCCAGCCAAAATCCTGCGACAGCCAATGGCTAAGGTTCACTCCTCGCTGAATTGTAAAAACGTCGTTACTTTCGGCATTGTCTGTTTTCGACTTGTTGCCATTACATGCAACCAACGACAAAAGAATACTTCCTAGCAATACCATACCTAAAGTATAAAGAATGTGATGATTTTTCATTGTTTATGTTTTTATGTGTTTATTGTTTATCGTCGTACTCAAACCAATCGAAAACCGCTTTATTGGTCGATGCTTGCCCGTTGCTACTGGCATAAAAGCCTACTACAGGGCCGGTAAAGTCGAGGCCGCTCTGGCTGGCATTAACCGCTGCTTCCTGCACACCACCAATGGTTTTAAGCGAATTTTCATCTTTCCCGAAATAAAATTGATAATCGAGCCTGTTGGCTTTTAGACCTAAAACCAGAGCTCCATCCCCTACTTTCTCTGTAGCTACCAATTCTTCGTTTCCTTCTTTCACTCGATAAAGCTTAACAACGGCATCGCCATTATCGCTGGTTTTCACCAATCTGAAATTGCGCATATTATTATACATGGCAATAAATCCGGCTTCTTCGTTATCGGCAGCAGGAGTGAAATCAACATTAACAAAAGCATCGAAAGTAAATTCGGTAATGCGTTGCGCCAACAACGAAGGTTGTTCCAACTTGGTCATCATTTGCGGGCGCACATCAAAGGTAATTTTTCCATCGGCAACCGAGTACCACTTCTCGTAGGGAGTACGCAAAAATATCCATTTAAAGGCCAGTTCGTTGTTATCGAACTCATCGCGTACAGGATAAGGTTCAACAGGTGTCCAAGGCAAATTGGGACGCTGGTGTTCAAACTCAACCTTACCTACTCCCCTGTTAAACACCGGCCATCCGTTTTCAAATTCGAGCGGCGCCAAATATGTTTCCCTTCCCAACAAGTTCATTCCATCGCATTGGCGTATAGCCAGCATGCTTGCCCACCATTCGCCATTCTGTGTTTGGATAATATCGCAGTGGCCAACAGCCATAATTGGATAATCGGCTCCTAAATGACGATGTGTTAGTACTGGGTTAATTTGCGAAGGAGTATAAACCCCGTTTACCTTATCGCTTTCGAAAACAGTAATGGCGTGGTTAATGCTGGTACCGCCTTCGGCAATCATCAGCAAGTAACGGCCATCAATTTTATAAATGTGCGGCCCTTCGCCCCAAACAGCATTGGTGGCATGTCCAAAAGTTGCCTGCACAGGCTCGCCCACCAGCTTTTTAGTCTCGAGATCGAACTGCTGAATAAAAATACCATTTTGACCTTCCCAATCGCGGCGTCCCGAAATATTATGTGCTCCTACGTACCAACAAGTGCCATCATCGTCCCAAAAGAATTCAGGATCGATGCCGGGAGTATCTATCCAGACTGGGTCGCTCCATGGGCCTGCCGGATCGGTTGCTGTTACGTAAAAGTTGCCTTTGCATTCTATGCAAGTATTGATCATGTAAAAAACACCGTCGTGGTACCTGAGTGTTGGCGCAAATATGCCACGCGATGCAGCCATACCTTCGGTAATTTGTAACTGCTCGGGCCTGTTTAACACATGGCCAATCTGTTTCCAGTTCACCAGATCCTTACTGTGGTGAATGGGCACACCCGGAAACCATTCAAACGATGAATTCACCATGTAATAATCGTCGCCAACCCGGCAAATACTCGGATCGGGATAAAAACCCCTAAGAATAGGATTCTTA
>DAOSWJ010000429.1:0-2367 GCA_035380005.1 Prolixibacteraceae bacterium
AGCGTTTTAGTGTCGATGCCAATTGGTTGTCGAAATTATGCATGGCTTCACCGTTCATTTTTGTACGGTTGATAATTGAGTTTCCGTATCGGTAATAAAAGAAGCCGTTAAACGACCAGTTTTTGTAAGTGATCATTGAACCGAAACCACCAGTAAACAATGGATTGGCATTGCCCAAGTATTGAATGTCGTTTGCATCGATATTTCCATCGTGGTTTACATCCTGATATTTTGCATCACCAACCTGAAATTCGTAACGTTGAGTGCCGTTGTAGTCGTAGTACATTCTAATTGGGTTGCCATTTGGGTCGAGAGTGATTTGACCGTTAGCATCGCGGGCCAGAAGGTCTTCGTTGCTTAAATATACACCTGTGTATTTATAGCCATAAAACGATCCTGCCGGGTTGCCAATCGATGCAATGTTCTGGTATTGTCCGTTGCCAATTGTTTCGTTCCTTACCAAAGAGTAATCGTCGGTTAACTTGCGCAAAACGTTGTAGTTTCGGGCCACGTTAAAGTCAAAAGAAATGGTAAAATCTTTTTGTTGTACGGGTATGGTTTTTACTGTCAAATCCCATCCAATGTTATCCATTGCTCCCATGTTTACTACACTTGTACGGGCATAACCCGACGACGACTGAACCGGCTGGTTGTATCCGAACATGTCGTCGGTTTTATTGTAATAGTAATCGAATTCACTGTAAATACGCCCTTTGAATAAATCGATGGTTATACCGTAGTTGTAATTGGTTATCGATTCCCATTTGAGGCTTTTTAATGCCATCGATCCGGGATATACAGCACTGTATCCCATATAGTTGTAGTTGAACGATTCGATATTGCTGTAATACATTCCTTCGCGGCGTGGTGGGTTTCCGGTTTGACCGTAGCTGAACCTGAAACGCACATCGTCCATCCAATTCGAAAACTGATCCATGAACTCTTCACCTGAAAGCCTCCATGCTAACGATAAACTTGGAAAGAAGAAATAACGGTTTTCGGCATCAAACTTTGAATTGCCTTCGAGCCGCATACCCAAAGTTACAATGTATTTGTCTTTAAACTGGTAATTCCCCATCATGGCCGTACCTAGGCTGCGGCCTCGGCTTAATGAGGTTTCGGGACCTAATCCCCCTTCATTAATTTTCGAAGGATGGGCAGGGTCTTGAAGCGAATTTGATGCCGAGTTGGCAGTCCATATTTTATAGGCGCTGCCTACCGATTCGTTGGTCATCCAGTTCCAAACAACCGAAAGATCGTGTATGCCGTTAAAAGAGTTGGCATAGCTTAGCATGTTGTTTGTGTAAATAACATACGAGTCGGAGTCGTAATCTTGCGCTTTGTTTACCCATTGGTTGGTCCATGTTTGCCCCGATGCAGTTTGGGGTAAAAACTTGGTGTTCTTCGACGAGTTTACATCAAATGAAAGGTCAACAGTATAACGCAGTCCTTTTATTATGTCGTAGTAAAGTGAATATTTGGTAGTTATACGATCGCCAATGGTGCGGTTAATCGCATCGTAAGCCATTGCCACCGGGTTGTAGGTATTTGGGAATGTACCTTGTGAATTGCGTTCGGGCGAAAAGAAATCGCCGGTTTCGTTACCATACGAGTCGTATTCCCAAATCGACATGTTGGGCATTTTTTTGTAAGCTACGCTACGAACATCGGTTCCACGTTGGCTACGAATACGGTTTCCATCGTCGTAATTGGCATTGGTAGTACTGTGTGCAACCGAAAAGTCGGCCCGCATTTTTAACTTGTCCGAAATGGTGTAGTCGAGGTTAAGACGAGCTGTTAAACGGTTAAAATCGGAACCAATGGTTGTTCCAACCTGATCGTAGTAGTTGGTTGAAAAGCGGTATGCTGCTTTGCTGCCACCACCTGTAATCGAAAAGTCAACTGTGTTGTTGTAACCATCGCGTGTGATGGCTTCCATCCAGTCGGTATTTTTGCTGTAGTTGTGATAATAATACGGGTCGTTGGGCGAGTACAAAAATTCCTTATAAATTGATGTTGGCAGTGGGTAACCTTTTGCATTAAGCCAGGCTTCCTGTATCAGTGTTGAGTACTGGTCGCCACTAAGCAAAGGAATATGTGCGGGATTGAACGAATATGATCCGCGATAGTTTAGGGTGATTGAAGGTTTGCGTGCTTTTCCGCCCCTTTTAGTGGTGATCATCAGTACACCGTTTGCAGCTTTTGTTCCCCACATAGCCGTCGATGCAGCGTCTTTTAGTACGGTTATTTCTTTAATGTCGTCAACAGGTATGTTGAGCATTTGCGAGTAACCTTCTTCGTTTGCTGTACTAAAATTAAAGTCCGAAGCAATGGTTGTTTCGTATGGTACATTATCGACAATAATAA
>DAOSWJ010000430.1:0-2344 GCA_035380005.1 Prolixibacteraceae bacterium
AATTGCGCGGGTACGGTAAACAATGTTTTTGCCATCGGGTGTCCAAGCCATCACAATGTTATTGGGACCCATGCGGTCCGACACATCGTCGCGACCAAGCGTGGCAGTATAAGTAAGCCGGGTTGGGTTTCCTCCATTGGCGGGCACAACAAACACTTCGGTGTTGCCATCGTATTGGCCGGTAAAGGCTATTTGACTGCCATCGGGCGAAAAGCGGGCAAACATTTCCTGCCCGGGGTGCGAAGTAATTTTACGTGCCGTGCCACCCTCTATGGGTACAGTGTACAAATCGCCGGCGTAAGTAAATACAATTTGGTTTTCGCTAACTCCCGGGAAGCGCATCAAACGGGCTTCGTCGGCCCTTGATAACAGCGGAAATATCATCGAGATAATGATTAAGAGTAGTAAGTTTTTGAAGTTCATAGCTATAATTTTAAAATTTTTAAGCGTTGAAATTACAACGAAATGTTAAGTTGTAATATGACATTAAATAGCTTAATACAATAAATAAGTAAAAAAGTTCAATGAAGTATTTGTTTTGAGATTTAGCTTACATATCTGATTTGATTGCATAGAAGCAGGGGCTTCAAATTAAAATCATTGTTGTCCGCTTAAAATTTCAGATTGCTTCGCAAAGCTACCAATGACGTGGCTTTAATGGCATTTAGGTGTGGGAGGGGGTTGGTTGGCGGCTTCGCCGCCAACCAACCCCCTCCCACACTGCTAATAAACACATAATGAAGTCATTGCAAACACAACAAAGCCGAAACGCAGTGGAGCTTCCTTAGAAAATCTTTACAAATAGTTTTTGCTTAACCTTACAACATTGAATTAAAATAAAAGAAAGATATTAATGATATTAAAACAGAACTATCTACCATTTATTTTGGTCAAATATTCATCAGGGGTTAAAACAGGAATTTCTGACTCCTTAAAATCCTTACTGTTACGCGTGATTATAATATTGCATTCCTTTTTTACTGCACTATGATATTGAAGTGAATCTTCAAAATCTGAGAATTTGGATGCAAGTCCCTTATCGATAATCATGTCATTTAAGTCTGGTGTTTCAGCTATTACTTTAAATTTTCTGATTTTTTCTTTCACAATTTCTTTATTCTCAAATCGTGACAACAGATAATATACCGTTGAATAGGTTAAAGCAGAAACAAAGATTTGTATTTTTCCCTTATCGGCAAGTGTTGCAATTTTAGCAGCAGAAACATAAAAAGGATCTCGTTCGCCCAGTAGATCAATTACTACGTTAGTATCTAAAAATAGCTTTTCCTTCATTTGTATTTCTCTGCTAAATAATCGCTATATGCTTCTTTATAATTAATATTGGCCGGAATTTTCACACCAGTTCGTAAACTTTTCACAAAGGGCGATATTTCAATATCATTTTTGTTTTCCTTTTTATCGTTTTCAATTAATGATTTCAAATATGATTCAATTAATCTTGAAAGACTTCTTTTTTGAGATGTTGCATATTCCTTAGCCCTATCAACAACGTATTTATCAAGTTTTAATGTCAATTTTGCATCCATGATGTATAATCTATTTTTACGTACAAATATATAATTACAGTACGTATTTAACAAGTTTTTTGTTTGTAAACTCATCGAAAAGATAACTTATGCAATATCCGACAAAAGCATACATCTGTTTAATAAGCACTAATCACTTGTTCTTTCCACTCCCTTGGTTTAGTGAGCCCGTTAATTCGGGCATACTCATGAGCCTGGTGCATAAAGGCCTGCAAGCGGGTTTCGAGCCCTGCATCCTCTTGTCCGTCGTAAGCAATGTTTTCCCAAGGAATATTGTTGTGATCTTTGCGAAATAAAGGCGAAACCGACGCAATAAGCGTACCGGGCATACAAGTAAACGGCAAAATGGCCACTACCCCCGAAATGCCCTCGTTGGCCATTTTCGATGCAGCGCCCAACGACAAAGGTGGGTCGCCGTCGTAGTTCATGTGTACATATTTTCCGCACCTTTCAAGCATTTCATTGATAAGCACATCGCGTTCCATTTCGGCAACATCTTCAACAGCTTTGTGAATTTTGCGTGCTGTTAGGTCTTGTGAAAACTCTTGCAATTTCGATTTAAACAAGCCAAAAAAATCGCCTTTCCAAAGGCTGTCGCGCCAATAACGGTAGGTCGAATAATTGAGCCATTCGCTAAAAGGTGCCATAATGGTTTCGGCTCCCAATGCTTCGAGGCGGGCTACCATATTGGCACTGCAATAGGCATTATCGCGCATAAATATTTCACCAACAATGGCTATTAATGGTTTGCGATAACCATTCGAAAGCGGTATGGCCGAAAATTCTTTGGCAGCTTG
>DAOSWJ010000431.1:0-2342 GCA_035380005.1 Prolixibacteraceae bacterium
TTTGAGCACTTATTTCGTAAGGTTCAACAATTAAGCATGGTAAATTCTGGCCGTTGGGCAAGGTCACTTCAACATCGTTTTCGGCAACCACATGCAAAATTGTATTGTTGTAAGCCTCGTCTGTTTGATGTTTGTGCCGTAACCAATCGGACGCTTTTTTGTGCACCTCGACATTTCCTACCCAAGTGGTTGATCCAATTTTTATGCTGGCATTAAAAAAATCGGGCCCCGCATCGTAGTTCCATAGCCCCGAATTCATAATCTCAACAGGTTCGCCACTTGTTGTTATAAGCGATTCGCTCTTAAAAAGCCGGTGTTTCCATACATATTGGAGGAATTCCTCATTCATGTTGCATTGTTTTTTATTAGGCAACTAAAAATAAGAAAATCCGATAAATAAAACACAAAGCACTAGTTGATAAATGCTAAAAAACTTAGAGTAATTCGGCCTCAAGCAGTAATTCTTCCATTTCGAGCTGAACAACTTCGGCTTCGGTGCGGGCTTTTTGGGCAAAATCTTCCCCATCGGAAGCATAAATAATGGCCCTCGATGAGTTGACCAACAAGCCACACTGATCGTTCATGCCAAATTTTGCAACTTCCTGTAAACTTCCGCCTTGAGCACCAACACCGGGTACCAACAAAAAGTGATCGGGAACCAACTGTCGGATTTCTTCCAATTTTTCGGCTTTGGTAGCCCCAACCACATACATCATGTTATCGGTTGTGCCCCATGTTTGCGAAGTTTTTAGCACCTTTTCAAATAGTTTGTCGCCACTTGCTTTGTCTTCAATAAATTGAAAATCGAAAGCACCTTTGTTCGAAGTAAGTGCCAACAAAATCACCCACCTGTCGAGGTAAGTCATGAAAGGCTTTACCGAATCTTCGCCCATGTATGGAGCAACGGTAACCGCATCAAAATCGAAGTGATCGAAAAAAGCTCGGGCATACAAATTCGAAGTATTGCCTATATCGCCACGTTTGGCATCGGCAATTATGAATATCTCGGGGCACTTTTCACGAATGTATTTTACTGTTTTATCGAGACTGACCAGCCCCTCTGCCCCCAACGCTTCGTAAAATGCAAGATTGGGTTTGTAGGCAACGGCAAGATCGTGTGTATAATCGATAATTTCTTTGTTAAAGGCAAAAATTGGGTCGCTGGTAGCAGCCAGGTGCTTGGGAAGTTTTTGGATATCGGTATCTAAACCAATACACAAGAAGCTGCGCTTGGTTTTTATTTGTTCGAAAAGTTGTGCTGAATTCATTTTGAAAATTGTTTTTGTTTCAGGCAACAAAAGTAATCATTTGCCCAAAGTGAATGGTAAAAATTGGAGCAAATAGTTTTTTTTAAAGAAATGCTTATCTTCAAAAAATAAAAAACTGAGACATTTACCTATGAAGCATTTTTTTGTTTTTTGCATTTTCGTCCTTTGGTCATATAGCGGCTTCAGCCAAAAAAACAATCCTGAGATTGAATCGATTATTGAGCAAATCAATATCGCATCGTACCGGGTACATTTCGATTCGCTTAAAACCGGCCCCCGAAATAATCGCAAAGTTATTATGGGCAACCAACAAACAAACGACCACAACAATTGCAGGGATTACATTTTTAGGTGTTTTAAAAAATTCTTAGGCCCAAACAATGCCTATCTTCATAATTTCGAAATGAACGATTATGGAGGATTGTGCAATGTTATTGGCATTAAAAAAGGGAAAAATAAATACGCAGGCATTTGGATAGTAAGCGCCCACTACGACAGCAATAACATTAACGATCCAAACATTAGCAGCCAAACCCCATCGCCGGGTGCAAACGACAATGGCACAGGGCTGGCTGCCATTCTCGAAATTGCACGTATTGTTTCAAATATCGAAACCAATGCTACCATCATTTTTGCGGCATGGGATTTAGAAGAGATCTTTATTGACGGTTTTGCTGCCGGCTCGAACTCTTGGTACGAACAATTTGTAACAAATAAATCAGCCACTCAATGGGAACGGCTTTCAAGCAAGGGCAAAATTGCAAAAACCGACATTAAAGGGAACATTAATTTCGACATGTTTGGCAACCCTCAGTTACTGATTGACAGCAAACCAGTGCTTTGGAATTGCTATGCCAATAAAGTACACAATGATTTTTGCGATGACATATCAACAACTATGAACAATTACACCCCTGAAATAATCGCAGTTTCGCATGGACCAATGAGCTATTCCGATCACAAAACTTTTGCTGCAAGGCACATACCTGCCGTTTTACTATTGGAATCGAACTACATTAACGATGCATTTTACCATACAGCCAGCGACAACACCCAAAACCCCGAAAACATTGA
>DAOSWJ010000432.1:0-2330 GCA_035380005.1 Prolixibacteraceae bacterium
AATGGGCTGCTCCACTTCGTATGCGTGTGTAAAGCCCAATTTCATAAGGGCAGTATAAAGCTGATCTTCGGAAAGCCGCTCGGGAAACTGTGCAAAAAACACCGACGGGAATAAAAGCACCCTGTATTTAAAATTGTTCAAAAGCCCTAAATCGTCGTGGTCGATACCAATTGCCTTTTGAGGGCAGGCACGTACACATTCGCCACAATCGACACAACGTTCTTCCTTAATTTCAACCCTTCCGTCAACTATACGAATGGCTTCGGTAGGGCACACTTTTAAACAATGGGTGCACCTTATGCACTTTTGATCGTCGATGATCAAAGCATGATAGAAGGGTTGATCGCTATACATTATTCAACATTTTTTTCATTTTGAGCTTTGTACCTTTTCCCACAACAGTATCGATAATCATTTCATCGACATTCTTCTTTATATTGGGCAACCCCATTCCGGCACCAAAACCCATTTGCCTCACTTCGGCCGACGCTGTTGAAAAACCTTCCTGCATAGCAAGATCAATATTTTCGATGCCCGGCCCCTCGTCGGAAACCAGCATGCTCACATCGGTTGGTGCTATATCAACCTGAATAGAGCCTTTGTATGCATGTGCAACAATATTTACCTCGGCCTCGTATAATGCTACTACAATATTCTTAATAAGGCTTTGGTCAATATTTAGTTGTTTCAGCGTTTTTTTTACCTGACTCGATGCATATCCGGCTTTGCTAAAATTGCCCCCTTCGATATTGAATTTTAGTGTTACCATAGGCTAATATACGGGTTTTAATCCGGCTTTGTACAAACGGCCAACTGTATTAAACATCGACAAAGCGGTTTCGAGTATCACCATATTGTTTTCGTTGGCAATTTTTATCATATCGGCGGTTGCCTTTTTCCCCCTTACCAACAAAATACAATGTATGTCGGCCATTTCGGCTGTTCTAATGGCCTGCACATTGCAAGTACCGGTAATGAGCAATATTTTTTCAGTATCGATTGTGAGCACATCGCTCATTAAATCGGAGCTGAAACCTTTCTCAACTACTACTCTACTTGCATTGCCTGCAACCAATTTTGCACCTACAATATCAATAATTTCCGTTAATTCCATAAATGAAAAATATAGGGCAAAATTAGTGTTAAAACATTATTGGTTCAACACGTAAATGCAATTTATCTGAATTCTAAATAGCATTACCCTCAGAAAATAGCAACAATCATTTTCTGTATTGATATCAACATCTTAAGTAAAATTGAACAAAAGTATCATCTGGCTATTTCAACCAATACTTTTCTTTTTTTGATTGGAGTATTTTTAACTGCTAGTAAAACTTGGTCAACTTTATCTCGTTTTACTGCTACATACGAAACATGATCTAAAACATCAATTAACCCTACTTCGTCCTTTTTAAGCTTGCCTTTTTGCATGAAAAGCCCGGCTATATCCATTTTGCTGATTTTTTCCTTTTTTCCGGCCGAAATATAAAGTGTTACCCAATTTGATACAGCAGGAATAACTGCCTTCTCAGGCAGGGTTTCGTATTTTGGTTTTTCTTTTAAATAGACAGGGATTGTTTCCTTTTCGTTCACCAACAAGTAACTTGTGCCTGCTGCGTGCATACGGGCAGTTCGGCCATTGCGGTGGGTAAATACCTTTTCATTTTCAGGTAAGTTGAAATGAATAACATGCTCAATTTCGGGAATATCGAGCCCCCTCGATGCTAAATCGGTTGTAACCAACACACTATGACTACCATTACGAAATTTTATTAATGTTCGTTCACGTAATGTTTGGTCCAAGCCACCATGAAATACATTGTTCGGCAGGCTTTTTTCCCAAAGCAAATTACTGATTTGATCAACAGTGTCGCGCTGATTACAGAAAATTAATGTTGGTTGGTTACCTATTTTGGATACGAGTCTGAAAAGTGTATCTAAACGATTATCGACCGAAGTTTTCACAATTTTCACCTTTAAATTTTCAGGCGCTTCGTTCGTTAAATAATTAAGTTTTTCGGGATTTGTCAAGCCTATAAAATCATGAATTTGAACAGCAGGTGTGGCCGAAGTTAATACGCGGCGACAAAGCTTTGGCATTACTTTAACGATATCGAAAATAACATCGGTAAAACCAAATTCAAGGCATTTATCGTACTCATCGAGAATTAGGGTTTTGATACCTGATGTGTTAATGTGCCTCCTGTGTATGTGATCGATAATGCGCCCAGGTGTTCCAATTAAAACTGCCGGAGCTTGCAATAAATTGTTCTTCTCAATTTGCATATCGTGTCCTCCATAACAGCAAGTTACTTTGTATCCGGTGCTTA
>DAOSWJ010000433.1:0-2319 GCA_035380005.1 Prolixibacteraceae bacterium
GATGTATTGATCATTGACGATGTACAAGAATTTGCAGGTAAAGAAAAAACACAAGAAACATTCTTTCATATATTCAACCACTTGCACCAACTGGGCAAACAGCTTATTTTAACTTCCGATAAATCGCCAATCGAGATTAAAGGAATTGAACAACGTTTATTGTCGCGTTTTAAATGGGGGCTAACAACCGACTTGCAAGCGCCCGACTTCCAAACAAGGCTGTCGATTTTAAGGAAAAAAACATACACCGACGGACTTTCTATGCCCGACGATGTATTAGAATATATTGCAAAGAATATTGAAACCAATGTGCGTGAACTTGAGGGAGCATTAATATCGCTACTGGCACAATCAACCTTAAACAAAAGAGAAATCACTATCGATTTGGCTGTTGAGCTTATCAACAAAATAATCAAACAAAGCAAACACGAAATAACAATCGATTACATTCAAAAAACGGTTTGCGATTATTTCAACATGCCATCCGATTCGTTACAATCAAAAACTCGCAAACGCGAAATTGTTCAAGCCCGCCAAATTGCGATGTTCTTCTCAAAAACACTCACTAAATCGTCGTTGGCATCAATTGGTGCTCAAATTGGACACAAGGACCATGCAACTGTACTGCATGCATGCAAAACGGTAAATAACTTAATAGATACCGACAAACAGTTCAGGAACGACATTGAAGAAATTGAAAAACGACTAAAAGTACAATAGGCACTTAAGCAGATCAATATTGATCTGCTTTTTTTTAGTTTTTTGCAGCATGATTTTTCTGTGGTTAAGCATCTTTTCTTCTTCGTTGATTTATGTATTGTTTAAAATACGTAAGCAACTGGGTATTAATCTAACAGCAATTATCATTATCAATTATTTATTTGCCACTGTTTTTGGCTTACTTGTCTTCGGCTTCAACAATACATTAACAGCCATAAAACACTCAAACTGGAGTTGGCTTGCCTTGCTTATTGGAGTATTCTTTGTTGTAATGTTTTACCTTATCGGAATTTCGACTCAAAAAGCGGGTATCGCAATCAGCACAATTGCTACCCGTATGTCAATGATCATTCCTATTTCTTTTTCAGTTTTTATTTTCGACGAAAACTTAGGCATTGGCAAAGCATTAAAAATATGTATTGCATTAATAGCCGTACTTCTGGCTATATATCAACCAATAAATAAGGCAAAAAAAATAAGCTTTGCAATATTACCTTTAATCTTATTTATTGGTTCGGGCAGTGTCGATACACTGGTGAAAACAGCACAGCACCTTTATGTTCCATCAAACGAAGTAACATTTTTCTCAACTGTATTATTTGCCACATCGTTTTTCGCATCGTTGCTTTTGCCGATTTTAACACCCAGAGTTAGGGTTAATTTTAACTCCAAAACAATTCTTACCGGCATTGTTTTGGGAGCAGCAAATTTTGGATCATTATATTTTTTCATGAACGCATTGCACCATAGCGGGCTCGACAGCTCAATTGTTTTTGGCATTAACAATCTGGCAATTGTTGCAATTTCGTTAACTTTAGGATTTTTAATTTTTAAAGAGAAACTAAGCACAATTAATAAAGTTGGTATCATACTTTCGTTAATCAGCATAGCACTTTTAAGCTTTTAACATGCAAACCGACACTTACAATACCATAAACATGCCTTCGGAAGGTCTTTTCAAGGACAAAGGGAGCAAATTTTTATCGTTTGCCTACCCTATCGTTACCGAAGATGAAGTAAAACCAATTGTCCAAGAATTAAAAAAACAACACCACAACGCCCGGCACCACTGTTATGCTTACCGGCTTGGTTACCAAGGCAAAACCTATCGGGCAAACGACGACGGAGAACCATCGGGTACAGCAGGCCGGCCAATTTTGGGTCAGCTACTTAGCCACAACATAACCAACGTTTTAATAGTTGTTGTTCGTTATTTTGGAGGAACCTTACTTGGAGTTAGTGGTTTGATAAACGCATATAAAAATGCCGCAAACGATGCAATTGCCAATGCACAAATAGAAGAACGAATTATCGAAGATCAATTCAAGCTTACATTCGATTATCACTTGCAAAACATGGTTAACAAAACAATAAAAGACTTTGGTATCGGATTGGTAAACAGCTCTTTCGGCACTAATTGCTGTTATACTATTGCAATAAGACAAACCGATTGTGAACAAGCTATTGCTGCCTTTGGCAAACTCGATGGGCTTCAAATTGAGATCTTGTGAAAATATGTTATTAAAAACAAAAAAAACTATCGGAATCAATAATGATTTTTATAATTTAACAACCTATAAAAAAACAATAAAATGCATA
>DAOSWJ010000434.1:0-2310 GCA_035380005.1 Prolixibacteraceae bacterium
TATCCTTACATAAATGTTTTTGGTTCCCCTTTTGGCTGTAAGGTTTTTGCTCAAAGTAAAACTCACCATCAATTTTTGCGTTCGTGCTATTTTGTTGGTTTCCTTGTCGCGTGGATTCAAGCCCGTACCCTGCAAATCAAGCGCTTCGAGTATTTGTGCTTTTTTTACAGTTTGCTCCAACTGTTCTTTTTCCTTTGCGAGCTCTTCGTTGCGGTTTTTTTCTTCGGAATACATTTGCTTAACCTCGAGGTTTTCGGCATAAAGCAACTTATTACGCTCGTTCAACGAGTCGATTTGATGATAAAGATCCATCATCACGTTTTTAAGGGTATTCACCTGGTTGCGGTAACCAGTAATCTCCTGCACGCTGGCCTTTTTTATTTGTTCTACCTCAACAAGCAAGTTTTTGATCTGATTTTGGGTTACCAACAAATTGCTATTCAGCTCGTCGTTATCGGTTTTGAGCGAATCGTAATTCACAACCATCTGTTGTAATTCAACTTTAATTGAATCTTTTTCAACATTCAGCTCTTTAATAATGGTTAAATGATCGGAACGCTGAAGTATAAACAGGGTCACAACCGCAAGCAATATTACCGACAACACAATGATCAATATATTCTTTGTATCGATTTTTTTTGCCGGATTATTATTTTGAACAAGTTCTGTCATAGCTTTATTATAATAAAATGTTGCTCAAAAATAGAACTATTTTTATTGATTAACAACGAAGGCCAATGCCATTTTAAACTTCATGGGCCACATTCTGTTTTTTTTGAAACGCTTGCATAGAACATTTATTACAATGCCTTGTTTAAAAAGAAAAACAGTTGAATTACAAGAACCAAATAACGATGGATCTATCGGCAATAAGAAAAGAATACACAAAAGCACGTTTAGACAAGGACTCGATCGATGCCAGCCCGATTGTTCAGCTCGAAAAATGGCTACACCAAGCCAAAGCCGCTAATTGCAACGAATATACTGCCATGACCATTGCAACAGCAAATACCGAAGGGCAGCCTTCGGTTCGCACGGTTTTGCTTAAGTTTATTAAAAAAGATGGCTTGTATTTTTTTACCAATTATTTAAGCCGAAAAGGGAAAGACCTTTCGATTAACCCAAAAATAGCTGCCCATTTTTTTTGGCCCGAGCTAGAAAGGCAAGTTAAAATTGAAGGTTTAGTACATAAAGCAGCACCCGAAATTTCAGACAGTTATTTTAGATCGAGGCCACACGAGAGCCAAATAAGCGCGGTAATATCGCGACAAAGCACCGAATTGCCCGACCGCGAAGCTTTGGAAGAACTTTGGGAACTCGAAAAGGCAAAATGGCTCAATAAAAAAATCGACCGTCCTGAATACTGGGGAGGCTACCTCATAAAACCAACCCGCATTGAATTTTGGCAAGGGCGCCCTCACCGCCTCCACGACCGTATTTGCTACCAAAAAAGCATCGATGGGTGGAAGATAAAGCGCTTGTCGCCCTAAACTTAAAGTTTTACTACCGTTTTCGAGCCATCGTAAACCAATTCCTGATCAACTTGCCCTGAAATATCCAAGCCATTTCCCTTGCCGTTTTCAACCAATACAATTTTGAATATACGACTTTGCAACATTCCCGGAAATTCACCTTCCCTATTGTAAATGGTAAGTTCGCGTTGCTGATCGTTCCATTCGAATTTTATGGTGCTGAAGATGCCTTCTTCGTAATTGTAATTATCGTTTTCATCTTCGTACAATACAAATTCGCCATTGGCACCGGCATAAATTCTCAGCTCAATTTGATCGGCAGGTTTTTCGGTAGCATATTGAACAAACGGACCCATTGGTATAATTGAGCCGGCAGGCACAAACAACGGAATAATGTCGATTGGGGCAGCCGTGTTTATTTGTTCGCCACCGGTAAACTGTTCACCTGTCCAGAAGTTGTACCATATTTTACCCTCAGGCAAATAAACATCAATGTTTTTTTCCCTATCAACAGGTTCTTGTTCGGTTGCAAAATCGGAAGGTGTTTTCCAGTTAACAATCATACGGGCGGCTCCTGTTTGCTTATTCTGCACCTCAGCTACAAATTCGTACGATTTTCCTGCTTCCAATTCAATATATTCGCTAAAAGCTTCGTTAGCTTCAATCATTATTGGCACTTCGGCACCATTAATAAACAGGCGACGGGTATCGTAACTTTTTATGTGGAATTGATGTTTGCCCGTTTCGTTGGGGATAAGTTGTCCTTCCCAACGTACCGAGTACATCGAATCGGTTACATAATCGGGGCGGCCTCCATACCAGTTCACATCAACATTGG
>DAOSWJ010000435.1:0-2303 GCA_035380005.1 Prolixibacteraceae bacterium
GCACTCGATTCAATAGCCGATATTGTAGGCGCAGCAATATGTTTAGATTTTCTAAAGGTCGATAAAGTGATGTCGTCGCCTATACAATTGGGTGGGGGTACCGTAAAATGTGCCCATGGAATAATGCCTGTGCCGGCCCCTGCAACAGCATTAATTGTTGAAGGCATTCCGGTTAAAACAGGTTTGGTTCATCACGAGGCAACTACTCCAACCGGGGCAGCAATTTTGGCTGCAACGGTCAACGAGTTTTCCGAAACGCTTAATTTCAGTGTTAGCAAAACCGGCTACGGAATTGGCCAACGCGATGTAAGCGAAGTGCCCAACGTGTTGCGTGTGTTTTTGTCGGAAACCACTAATAATGAAAACGATTGGGAGCTTGTTTCATCAATAGTGCTTGAGTGCAATATCGACGATATGAACCCCGAACATTACGATTTTTTGTTTAAGCTTTTGTTCGAAGCCGGGGCAAGCGATGTTTGGCTCACTCCAATTGTTATGAAAAAATTGAGGCCGGCAAACACTTTGTCGGTGTTAGCTAATAATGATCTGATCAACGAAATTAAAACCATTGTTTTTGAACATACAACTACTTTGGGTATTCGCCAATACAAGGTTGAAAAAACCATGTTGAAACGTGAGCTGGTTTCTGTTTCGACCCAATATGGCGCAGTTAAAGTGAAAGTTTGCCGTTTAAATGGCAGGGTAATCAGTTCAAAACCCGAAAATTCCGATTGCGAACGTTTGGCCAAACTACACAAACTACCCATTTCAATAATCGAAAATGAAGTAATTAAATTGTTGTAATTATGAGCATTGAAGAAATTTTGGATCATTATAAAAATGGTAGTCTCGAATTAACCGATGCTTTGCAGCAATTGTCTAATCGGGGAATCGACGAAATGGGCTTTGCCACCATCGATACTGAGCGCTTACGACGTACCGGTATGCCCGAGGTGATTTATGCTTCAGGCAAAACTGTTGAGCAGGTTGCTCAAATTGCCGAAAGGATGTACAAAAACGGAATCGATATACTTGCTACGAGGGCAACGCCTCAAATGTTCGATGCAGTGATTAAAGTGATTCCCGATGCCGAATACAATCAATTGGCCAAAACAATTACTTACAAGTTTAAAAATGAAGAGAAGGGGAGTGGCTTCATTGCAGTGGTTGCAGCCGGAACATCCGATATGCCTGTCGCCGAAGAAGCTGTTGTTACTGCTCGATTCTTGAACAACCGTGTCGAAACGGTTTACGATGTGGGCGTAGCAGGCATTCACCGTTTGTTCAATAAACTCGATTTAATTCGCAATGCTCGTGTTATTATAGTAGTTGCCGGAATGGAAGGAGCTTTGGCCAGTGTGGTGGGTGGCTTGGTCGATAAACCTGTTATCGGAGTGCCAACCAGCATTGGTTATGGTGCCAATTTTGGAGGTTTGTCGGCCTTGTTGTCGATGTTAAACAGTTGTGCCAGCGGTGTTTCAGTAGTAAATATCGATAACGGCTTTGGGGCTGCTTGTCAGGCTTCATTGATCAATCATCTGAAATAATTTATTTAAATGAACGAGTTGACTATTTTGCTTTTATCTGCTGCATCGCTTGGATTTGTGCATACCTTGCTGGGCCCCGATCATTATCTGCCTTTTATCGTTTTATCGAAAGCCCGAAAATGGACACAAGCCAAAACACTTTGGATCACATTTGTTTCGGGAATTGGTCATGTTGCAGGTTCTGTGATTATAGGTATCATCGGAATAGCAATGGGAATTAGCCTTCACCGCCTCGAAGCCTTTGAAGCACAACGTGGCAATATTGTAGGATGGTTAATTGCTTTTTTTGGATTAATGTACACTTTTTATGGTTTTTATAAGTATTTGAAAAATAGTACACATTCGCATATTCATTCTTTTTTGTTGCCATCAAAATTGAAAAAATTGAAGCATTTGCCAAACGAGGATGATACAACCGATCGGGATAGTTGGAAAAGCTTAACTCCTTGGGTTTTGTTCCTGATTTTTGTTTTTGGCCCGTGCGAAGTGCTGATACCGCTATTAATTTTTCCGGCAGCCGAATTCAGTTCTTTTGGTATTGTGTTGGTTAGTATCGTTTTTGGTCTGGCCACTGTTCTCACAATGTTAATAATGGTCTTTTTGGGTTATAGGGGGTTTAAGCTGATCAAATTTAAACCATTGGAAAAATATATGCACCTTATTGCCGGTTTGGTAATTCTAATTGCCGGGGTCGGAATGGTGTTTTTGGGTTGGTAATTTTGCAGTTCGAATGGAAACTAAACTTTCAATAAAAAA
>DAOSWJ010000436.1:0-2243 GCA_035380005.1 Prolixibacteraceae bacterium
CAATGGGCCGAAAATGCCGACGACGAAATTGAAACACTTAGTAAAATTGATGTTTCGAAAGTTGCGGTAGCCGATAAACGTTTTAGCAGCATGGTTGGTGAACAGTTTGCATCCGACTCGCTTTCGAAAATTGAATTGTTGAGTTACGACCCCAATAAATTGGTTTATCGTTCAAGTTCAAATGCCAAACAGTTGGCCGTATTTTCCGAAATATATTATCCGCAAGGTTGGCAAGCTTCAATTGATGGTAATCCGGTTGAACATTTCAGGGTAAATTATGTTTTAAGGGCACTCGAAATTCCTGCTGGTGAACACGATATAGTTTTTGAATTCAAGCCAAAATCGTATTATATGGGTAATAAAATTGCCATGGCTTCGTCGGTTTTAATGATGTTGCTTTTTGCCGGAATTATATTTTTCGAGATGAGAAATTGTAAAACTAAAATCAAAAATGAAGAATAAAGGGCCAAAACCCATTAAACGAAAACTGGTTAATGCCTATTTTGTTTCAACACTGAGCATTACCTTGTTGCTTTTTCTGATTGGTTTATTGTCGCTAATGGTGATTAATGCAAAATTTTTGAATAACTATATCAGGGAGAACATTGGTATTACCTTGGTTTTGAATGAGCAGGTGCGCGAAGTTGACCTTATACAGTTGCAAAAATTATTAGCTGTGCAGCCCGAGGTGAAAAGCGCCGAATATGTCGATGCACAAACGGCCGCTCAACAATTGCAAGCCGAGCTGGGCGACGATTTTGTAGGCTTTTTGGGCTACAATCCCTTGCATGCCTCAATCGATGTTAAGCTGTTTGCTGCTTATACCCATAACGACAGCCTAAGTGTTTTAGAGCAAAAATTTTTGGATTTCCCGAATGTTGAAGAAGTTTATTATCAGCGGAATTTAGTGAATTTAATCAACGAAAATGCTAATAAAATAAACTTGGTAATATTGGGTTTGGGAGTAATTATGTTGCTCATTTTTATTGCACTTATTAACAACACTATACGGCTATCGATATACTCGAACCGTTTTATTATCAACACCATGCAATTGGTTGGGGCAACTCGCTCGTTTATTCGTAAGCCATTCATCATCCGATCGGTACTGCACGGAACCATTGGTGCTTTGCTGGCAAATATATTGCTTACAATTACAGCGTCGGGGTACAGCAGGTTTTTTACCGAAGCTATGTACATGCAATCGCGCTATGTGGTTTTAATTGTTTTTGGCCTTGTGTTTTTAGCCGGAGTGCTTATTTCGTTTTTTTCGACTTATTTTGCAGTCAATAAATTTTTGAAACTTCGTTACGACGAACTTTTTACTTAATACAACTATAGAAAATGAACCTAATTAAGCGTTTGTTATTCAGTTTACTGGGAGTAAAAAATTATTTACTTGTGGTGAGCAGAACCTTTTTGTTGCTATACCGTTTACGTTTAATAAAAGGCAACAAACTTTTTGATTGTCATTACTTTGTAAAAAAATTGATTAAAAATGGCGATACGGTAATCGATATTGGTGCTAATTTGGGATATTACTCGGTTATTTTTTCGAAGTTGGTAGGTAATAGTGGTAAGGTTTACAGTGTTGAGCCTGTTCAGCTTTACCGTCGAATACTTGAAAACAATACCCGTTCGTGCAAAAATGTTGAGATAATTCC
Source organism: Prolixibacteraceae bacterium (assembly GCA_035380005.1). Taxonomy (GTDB): domain Bacteria; phylum Bacteroidota; class Bacteroidia; order Bacteroidales; family Prolixibacteraceae; genus Roseimarinus. The sequence continues at coordinate 1,665 of DAOSWJ010000436.1, forward strand.
TTATGCTTTGGGCGAAACCGATGAGCAAAAAATTAAAATGGGTGCACCTTCCGAAGCCAATTATTTTAGTCATGGCCGCACACATGTTCTCGATAAAAACGATGAGTGCAGCATGGTTTTCGATGCCACCGTAATGCGCCCCGATACCTTGTTTGCCCATTTAAACTCGTTGCAATACATAAAGTGCGATATTGAAGGATACGAAGGCATAGCCATACCATTGTTTGAAAAAATTTTCGATCGGTTTCAGCCTATTGTTCAAATCGAAATTGCAGGCGAAAACATGGCTTCATTAACAAATTTCTTCAAAAGCAAAGCATACCGGGTTTTCACGCTTAAGGGCGAACGTTTAAAAGAGGTGCTTAGCGAAAGCCAAAAAACATTTGGCGACTTCTTTTTTGTTCCTGCTAATAAAATCGAAATGTTTTCGAGATACATCGTTTAATTCTTTAAAAAGCAGGCATATGATTTTATAGCTTAGGTTTAATTAAAATTTTATAGTTTTGTATTTCAAAAATTTAAAGTATGGCAAAGAATACAGATATCGATAAAAAAGAAAATACTTTCGCTTTAACCGGC
>DAOSWJ010000437.1:0-2241 GCA_035380005.1 Prolixibacteraceae bacterium
CCTCCACCTACCATGCTTAATTTAATCGATACGTCAAGTACAAGCGTAGTTCTTTCGTGGACACAGTTTGGAAATCCCGGAAAATGGAACCTTAAATATGGCTCACCGGGATTCGACCCTGTAACCCAAGGCACGGCAATTAATGATATAACAAATTCTACACAAACCATTAGCGGGCTCATTTCGTTAACTGAATACGAAGTTTATATGCAAGCCATTTGCGATGGAACACCAGGCGCGTGGTCCGAACCTTGTGCTTTCACAACTACTGTCGATCCGTTAATGGGCACTTATACCATCAATCAAAACCAGCCGGCCTCGGCTACAAATTTTACAAATTTCAATCATTTAAAAAGTTTTCTCGAAGCCGGAGGTGTTGGCGGATCAGTTGTTGTTAACGTTGTTGCCGAAAGTGGGCCTTATACCGAGCAGGTTATATTTAACGAAGTGGCCGGAGTAAGTGCAACTAATACCATTACCATTAACGGAAACGGAAACACCCTTGAATACCTGTCAACAAGCAACGACCAACGTGCAACGCTTAAGCTCGATGGTGCAAAATGGATGGTTTTTAACGATTTGACAATTCGTGCACTTGGCTCACAGTCGGGCGAATATGGCTATGCCGTGCAGTTAATGAATAATGCCGATTACAACTCTTTTGTTGGGTGCAAAATTTCAGCAAACGAAAGTTCAAATAGCAGTAACTTTTCAGCTTTAGTGGCCAGTAACAGTCACACTAATAATACAAGTTCAGGCGAAACAGCCACAAGTTTGCTTGTCGATCAGTGTGTCGTGTCTGGTGGTTACTACGCTGTTAGCCTTAATGGGCCTACAGATTTAGGAATTGATTTAAACCTTGTTTTTACCAACAATACAGTAAAGGATTTTTATTCCAGAGGAATCAATTTATCCTATCAGCGAAATGCGTTGATTTCAGGTAACCTTATCTGTTTCACCGGTACACGCACATTGGCATCACAAATTAATATGATATACATTTCGCAAAATTCAAGCGACACAAAAATATTGGGCAACCGGATAAACAGTTTTGCCGGTAACCATTCAACCAATCAAACCATAAGTGTGTATGGCATTTATGGTACTTCGCTTTCGGCCACAACCGACAGGAAACTGCTAATCGCCAACAATCTTATTTACGGTTTCGATAAAATTTCGGGCACACATTATGGTATTTCATTGTCAGGGACAAATATTCGGGTTCTTCACAATACCATTTCGCTCGATTTTGTTGATTATCCGGGAATAGGGCAGCAATTTGGGATATATCATACAGGATCGTCTGCCAATCTCGAAGTGGTCAATAATATTGTTTCGATTGAATCGAATGGTACGAACATAAAATATGGTTTGCTGTATTCATCCTCCGGCTCTGTTCAAAATAGTAACAACAACGTTGTTTATTTTAATACGCCTAACGGAACGTCAAATTATACTGGGCGTTATGTGAGTTCAAATTATGCAAGCATGGACGATTGGCAAACAACCGGTTTCGATTTGAATAGTGCCGACGATGATCCATATTTTGTCGATTCGGGATTATTGCGCCCACGCAACAGTGCAATCGATAATATTGGAGCCAATTTATTGACATTTGTACCAACCGATATCGAAGGGACGACCCGGACTGCTACACCCGATGCGGGAGCTTTTGAGTTCGAAGCACAATGTATGCCACCAATCGATTTGCAGGTTTCGCAAGTATATAATATGGGCGGTACATCGGCACGTGTTGCCTGGACTGCTCAGAATAGTGAAAGTGCTTGGGAAATTGAATATGGCTTGAGCGGTTTTATGCTAGGTGAAGGTGTATTGGTAGAAGTGAACAGTAATCCGCACACCATAAGCGGGTTAAGCCCAAATGTCGATTACGATGTATATGTGCGCGCCAAATGCTCCGAAAGTGAGTCGAGCTCATGGGTTGGTCCCGAAACTTTTAATTTGTGTCCAGCTTTTGATGGGCCTTTGAGTTTTAATTTCGATGACGTTGAGTTGGACAAAATGCCTGAATGCTGGAATAAATACCCACAAAACACTACTGGAACTAGAGTTTCGACCGAAGGCTATAATTCTGATAATTCTTTATATATTTTAGGCTCAGTACAAATACCGGTTTTTGCCGTTGCTCCCGAAATTAATAACAATTTAAGTCAGTTGTATATTCATTTTTTTGCAAAATACATAAGCAACTCAGGGTTGCTTGAAATTGGTACAGTAAAC
>DAOSWJ010000438.1:0-2210 GCA_035380005.1 Prolixibacteraceae bacterium
CAAACCGATAGTAATAATGTGAATAAAATTGTAAGTGTTTTCATGGTTATTTTTTTAAGTCATTTGTAATTAAGTCAATGGTCAATAAGTCAATGGTCATTAGGTCAACAGTCATTAAGTCAATGGTCATTAGTTTGCTATAGAATGGTCATTGCCTACTGCTTACTGTCTTATGCCTAATATCTTTTGTCTAAAATCTTTCTGAAAGCGATTACAGCCAAGCCAAAAAGCACGAGCGCATAGGCCAACACAATGGTAATATCTGTAGAATAATAGAACAGAGGCTTACCCATCAGCAAACCTTTTGCGGCATCAACTGAGTGTGCAAAAGGCAGCGCGTAACCTATGGTTTCGAAAATGCCGCCTACCATTTTGATATCCATCCATACATTACTGAATAGCCCAATGGCGGTAATCAGCAACGATCCTATTCCCGATATTTGGTTTACGGTAAATAATGCTCCCAACATCACCCCAAGGTTTATGCAAGCAAAAGCTATCAGCAATAAGGGTAGTAACGATAAGGCAATATTTGTGAACGATGCTCCTAATAGAGTTCCTGCAACCATACAAACTGTAATTTGCAACAACGCCAACGGTAAAAAAGGCAACATGTACGATACAATGTAATCCGATGCCTTAAGAGGGGTAGTAAACAAGCGGGTCAGAAAAGCCCCCTCTTTATCTTTTGCCAACAACATGGCCGCAAACATTATCAAAAAAGTAAAACTGAATATGATAATTCCAGGGGTGAGGTGTTGAGCCGAGAAAATTTCAATGGGTGCCCTTTTTTCGATGGTAGCAAACAGGAGCAACATAGCTAAAGGCATTGCCAATCCGAGCAAAACCGAAACAGGGTCACGGAATATCTCCTTTAAATTACGTGTAGCTAAATGAACGAATTTCATAACTTGCCCTCCTTATTGGTTAAATGCAGAAAAACATCATCGAGCGTTGGCTCTTTCATTTCAATGCCACTAATTTGAACATCGTTTTGTTTTAACAAACCCACTACAGCGTAAAAATCGATAGTGGTAGCCGAAACCTCCAAACCCTTTGTTGTACGAACCACCTCATAACCTTTTTGTTGGAGTTGTTCGGTCAACAATTGAGAAATATTAGTACTGCTTACCTCCATGGTTTGTTTAGCGTTGTACTTTTTTTTCAAAGTTTCGGAGGTGCCCATTTCAATAATTTTTCCCTCATCCATAATGGCAATGGTATCGGCCAACGAATCAGCTTCTTCGAGGTAATGGGTGGTCAGCAAAATGGTTTTCTTAGTTTTCAGTTTTTCGATATAATCCCAAACCATTTTTCGGGCATGTGGGTCGAGCCCTAAAGTAGGTTCATCGAGAAAAAGAATTTGCGGATCGCACATCAGGGCCATGGCAATGCTCAGTCTTCGTTGTAAGCCGCCCGATAGTTTGCGGGCTTGATCTTTACGGTTCTCAATGCCGAGCAAAGCCATTAGTTCAATCGCCCGCTTTTTCGATTCCCCGTTTTTCAAACCCGAAACCCCACCCATCAGCATGAGGTTTTCCATTGAGTTTAGGTGCGCTGCAATTGCTGTTTCCTGTGGTGAGACGCCAATAATGTTTTTAATTTTTTGCGAATGTTCGGCAAGGTTGAAATCCATTACCGAAGCACTGCCCGATGTGGGCTTAAGCAGGCAAGAAAGCATTTTAATGGTAGTGGTTTTACCAGCGCCGTTGGTTCCCAACAGTGAAAAAATTCCACCCTTTTTGATTTCGATATTTAAGTTGTTTACAGCAACCCTTTCCCCAAAGCAACGGGAGAGATTTTGTGTTTTTATGGCTACTTCCTCGAAGTTCATTCTTACTTATTTTAAGAATATTGAATCAATCAACAAGATGAATCATTATAAAGGAGACGTTGTGGATTTAAAACAACGTCTCCTTTATCTAATTACGATTTAGCTGTAAGTAGTTCTTTTATACCGCCAATCGACGAAAGTACCCCGGTGGCTTCGTAAGGCATGTAAACCGTTTTGGTATCTTCGCCTTTTACCATGTCGCCAAGGGTATCGATGTATTTAATGGCCACCATGTATTGAATTGGGTCGCCGGCTTTTGCCACTGCATCCTTAATTTTGTTGATGGCTTCGGCTTCGGCTTGTGCTACTTTTATGCGCGATTCGGCTTCACCCTCGGCACGTAAAATGGCCGATCGTTTTTCACCTTCGGCACGGC
>DAOSWJ010000439.1:0-2168 GCA_035380005.1 Prolixibacteraceae bacterium
ATAGGGCGTAATGTCCTCATTAACCGAAGTTTTAAAAACCAACGAAGGGCCAAAGTGTATCAATCGGCCGACATAAGTTTTACTGCCCAAAATACCCAAATCAATGGCTTCTGTCCTTCCATGCTGATAGCCTAAATCAAATTCAAAATCAACGTACTGATTTATTTCATAACCTCCAGCCAAGAAAAGTCCTAAATTTCCGCCAAAGCTTTCATAAATATTCTTATTACTCGAGCCCGAAAAAACACTTTCAAGCAGCATTTTTTGTGTTCCGGCACCATAACCAGCACCAACCTTAATAATTATTTGAGCGTTAATATTGCCACTTATCAATGCCAAAACAAGAAGCAGCAAAACCGACAAAAACATCTTCTTCATACACATTATTTTTGGTTATATTATTAATCTAAAGCAACTTATCCTTGTCTGATTTATGTTCCATTTCCCTATCCATGTTTTCGGTAATTTTTCGAATAAATTTTATAGCCGATAAAAACTCGGCCCCAAAAACCCTGAAAATAGTATAAACCGGGATGGCCAAAATCATGCCCACAATTCCGGCAACACTACCGGCAGCCATAATCACCAAAAAAATCTCGAGTGGGTGGGCTTTAACACTGCTCGAATATATTAATGGTTGAAACAAAATATTATCAATAACCTGAACCGCCACAAAAACAATGGTCATAAAACCCAGAAGCGGCAAAGTGTACGACATAAAATCGGCGTTAATATTCAACGCCAAGCCAATAGCAAGCCCTGCAAAAGCACCTAACCATGGCCCCAGATAAGGAATAACATTAAAAAGGCCGCAAAACATACCGATAACTACAGCATCGGAAAAATTAAGCCCAACAATGGTTAAGCCAAGTGTATCGAGGGCCATAACCATTACAACTTCTAAAATTATACCTATAAAATACCTACGCAATAAATATGCAACCCTCTCAATTATTTTCAAAAAACGTTCTTCGTATTCAACAGGTACCAACATCATAATACCGTTACGGAACATGTGTTCTTCGCGAAGGAAAAAGAAAGTAATGAAAGCAACCGAGAAAAATCCGATCATTAGATTACCCAATGTTGAAGCAACAGTTCCAAATAAATCGGTTATATGTGACACTTTCAACACCGAAGCCAGCCTGTCGGTTAATAATGTACCCAGTGAGCCACCGGTTAAGGATATCGGCTCGCCATAAAGGAACAAAGCCAACCGGTTAATTGGTTCTTCAATTTGTGCCAAATAATCGTCGATATTTATTGACGATAACTCGGTAAACTTACTTGCAAGCAATGGCAACAAAAACCTGAACAAACCAAAGAAGAAAGTAAACATTAAAATAAGCGTTAACAAAGCACTAATTGATGCGCCCAGTTTTAAGCGCCATATTTTCACTTTTTTGAGCCATCGTACCAACGGACGCCCCATTACACTTAATATGGCTGCAATGATAATATAAGTAACTATTGCCCTGAAGTACCACAAAACGAACACTAGCAACGATATACCCAAAGCCAACAATATATTTCGAGTACGCTTGTTCATATTATATTTTTTCAACTTAACTTTATCGATTTCATTTCTTCAAACTTGGCAAAGATACTAATGGCAAACGGGAATTCAACTTCCTTTCCATCGAAATCGAATACACATTTTCGCATTTTCTTATCAATTCGTTTTATATGATCGATATTTACAATGACTGCCCTGTTTATTCTAAAGAAATTTTTTTCTTTTAATTCGCCATACAGCTCGTTTAAATTTGTGTAAGCTTTTTCTTTAGTACCGTTGGCTAAAAATACATCGACCATATTGTGCGACGAAGTTATGTAAACAATATCGGAACAGTCTAAAAAGACATACCCGCCATTTACTTTTAATTTAATTTTACCGGGGATAGAGTTCCCCCAAACACCTGTATTACAATGATTCAATGATTCAGTTTCAATATGCTCCTCAATTAATTTAACAACATCGAAAATCTCATCAACACCAAAAGGTTTCACCAGATAGTCGATTGGCTTAATTTTGAATGCCGGCAATGCATAATTCGTGTAAGCAGTGGTAAAAACAATTGGAATAGAGGGGTTAACTTCCCTTAGCCGACCAGCAAACTGCAAGCCATCTTCATTGGGCATGTTTATATCCAGGAAAAGCACATCGG
>DAOSWJ010000440.1:0-2156 GCA_035380005.1 Prolixibacteraceae bacterium
AAAACTATTAACTTGCCACTTTGTCGAAAGCTTGTTGTAAATCTTCTTTTATATCGTCGATGTGTTCGATACCAACCGAAAGTCGCAACTGGTTGGGATAAACGCCTGCCGAGGCTTGCTCTTGTTCCGAAAGCTGCGAGTGGGTTGTTGCAGCAGGTTGAATAATTAGAGTTTTTGCATCGCCAACATTGGCCAAATGACTGATCAGGTTTAAGTTGTTGACTAATTTGTCGGCTGCTTCGATTCCTCCTTTAACCCTGAAAGTGAGCACACCACCGAAACCATTTTTCAGGTATTTTTTGGCTAAATTGTGGTATTTGCTGCTTTCGAGCCCAGCATAATTTACCGATTCAACTTTTGGATGTTTTTCGAGCCATTTAGCCAGTTCTAAGGCATTATCAACTGTACGTTGCACACGCAACGAAAGTGTTTCGAGGCCTTGAAGTAATTGCCACGAGTTAAAAGGGCTAATAGCCGGACCAAAATCGCGCAAGCCTTCAACCCTTAACCTAATTGCAAAAGCTATGTTTCCAAACGGGCCGTTGGCACCAAATACATCCCAAAATATTAGTCCGTGGTAACCTTCGGAGGGGTCGGTAAATTGTGGAAATTTGCCATTGCCCCAATTGTAATTTCCGGCATCGATAACAATACCGCCAATACTAGTACCGTGGCCGCCAATCCATTTAGTAGCCGACTCAACAACTATGTTTGCACCATGTTCAATGGGGCGGAACAAGTAGCCTGCTGCACCAAAAGTGTTGTCGACAATTAAGGGCAGATCGTGTTTTTTTGCCAATGCCGAAATTTTTTCCCAGTTGGGTATATTAAAGTTCGGGTTGCCTAAATTTTCAACATAAATAGCCTTGGTGTTATGGTCGATCAATTTCTCGATTTCTTCGGCGGTATCGTCGTTGGCAAAACGTGCTTCAATGCCCAAACGCTTAAAAGCTACTTTGAACTGGTTGAATGTGCCACCGTATAAAAATGGTGAAGTAACAAAGTTATCGCCGGCTTGCAATATGTTGTTAAGGGCCAAAAACTGTGCCGAGTGCCCCGATGCTGTTGCAACGGCAGCAACACCGCCTTCGAGGGCTGCTACACGTTTTTCAAACACATCGGTAGTAGGATTCATAAGTCGGGTATATATGTTGCCAAATTCTTTTAATCCAAAAAGATTTGCACCGTGTTCGGAGTTTTTGAACACATACGATGTGGTTTGGTACAAAGGTACTGCACGCGAAAGGGTGGTTTCATCGGGGGTGTGACCAGCATGGAGCTGCAATGTTTCGTAACGGTAATTTGTTGACATAATTGTATGTTTTATGGTGTTAATAATTATTTGCTAATTCTATTGATGTATTGTTTTGTAACGATACAATCAACACACAAAAACTAAAAATGATTAACTGTTTATTGAAATTTATTTTTGGAAGCGCATGTACACAAATAGGCAGAAGAGTATTATTTGCTCATGCGCAAAAGCATTCGCATCATCATGGCCATTGGGCTCATGAATAATGTAGAAGTAATATTTTTAATGCGAATGTTCATATATCCTATTAAATTGATAGTGCAAACATAGGAAATGATTTTGAAATAAAAAACGTTTTTGTCCGTTATTTTTTCGGGTTAACGATATTTTAATGTAAAATATTTTTCCGAGGAACTGTAGCTATAAAATCTTTTAAATAAAAGGGTTCGAAATAAGCCACATCTGCAAACTCCTTTTTCTGAAAGCATTCTTCGGCCAATGTTGCCATATTGCCTGCGCTGGCAATTATATTTTCAACAAAAATTGCATTGTCGGATTGAATAATCGCTTTGCATTTTTCGGCTCCATTTCCGAAGAAAAACAAATTACGTTCGCTTAATGCATCGGCAAAAGTATTTTCATCAACAATAACGGCCTCAACATCGGCTATGTTTTCCATATTGACTGAATAAATAGACAGGTAAACCTCCATGCGTCGGGCGTCAATCATTGGAACCAGTTGATCGGTTTGGAGCAGGTTGATGTTTTGTTTTGTTGCATTTTGAACAAATGCCGAAGCCATTGCTTTTAATGGGCAAATTGTAATAAGTGGAATGCCGGCACCATAGCATAGTCCCTTTGCAGCCGAAACACCAATGCGTAGTCCGGTGTACGAACCGGG
>DAOSWJ010000441.1:0-2144 GCA_035380005.1 Prolixibacteraceae bacterium
GCAAAATTCTTTTGCACTTCGTAACCCGAAGGTGAAAAAAATGTAAGGACAATTTTTTTATTGGGATACCGATTTTTAATCTCGGTAATTAATGGTCTTCCCTGTTCAAATTCACCCAACGAAGCACAATGTACCCAAACTACTTCATCGGAAGGCAAAATATGTTTTCTCAGTGCAGCAAATAATCCTTTTCTTCCTTTAATCCACAATCTTGCCTTGGGCTTAAACATAGATGCGATAAGCACCAAAAGGTACAGAATATGAATTCCAACTTGATATATCAAATGCATATATTTCTATTCGTTTTCGGCTTCGTAAATATCGTCAACCTGCAAATTACTTTTAAATGATGCTTCAACAGCAAGCTTATCGCATCGTTCGTTTTCGGAAATATTGGCATGCCCTTTCACCCAAACAAAATTCACCTGGTGTTTTTTATAAATATTCAAAAAACGCATCCATAGATCGGAGTTTTTCTTTCCCTTGAATCGCTTTTTCACCCAATCGAACACCCAACCTTTACTAACAGCGTCGGCCACGTATTTTGAATCGGTATAAACTGTAACAGCACAATTTTCGGCTTTAAGTGCTTCGAGCCCCACAATAACCGCAAGCAATTCCATTCGATTATTGGTGGTAAGCCTGTAGCCTTCCGACAATTCTTTCCGATGTTGCCCCGATATTAACACAACCCCGTAACCTCCAGGCCCGGGATTTCCTCTCGACGATCCATCGGTATAAATTGTTATTTTGTGCGACATTTTGGTTTTTGTATTAATATAAATCCACCAAATATGGCTGGCAAATTTATCAAAAAAGAATGCTCAGTTTTATTAAACCAGTCAATAAAATTGCAAAAAAGTTGCACAAGCTTGTTATTTCACTAGTTGCATCTCATCAACCAAATGACTCGCACCGGCAAACTTATCGATCACCCACATTACAAAACGAATATCGACATTGATACACTTCTGTAATTCAGGCTCAAAAACAATATCGCCACTCATTGCCTCCCAATTTCCATCGAAAGCAATACCGATTAGCTCGCCGGTTGCATTAATTACCGGGCTACCCGAATTTCCGCCAGTTATATCGTTATTTGAAATGAAGCAAGTTGGCAACATTCCTTCATTGTTGGCATATTGTCCAAAATCGTTTTCGTAATAAAGTTCTTTTAGCTTTGGCCAAACATCGAACTCCCTGTCGCCAGGTATTTCTTTTTCAATGTAACCGCTTAAGGTTGTATAATAATCGTAATAAACGCCATCGCGCGGCTCGTAACCACCAACAGTTCCATAAGTAAGCCTCATGGTTGAATTGGCATTTGGATAAAACGTTTTGTCGTTTTCCATTTCGAGCAAACCAGCCATAAAAATGCGATAACCTTTGTCAAGTTTTTCTTTGTCGGCGTCATTAGCTTTGCGAGCCATCGACAGTTTATTGTATATTTGATTTGCAGCTTTATATACCGGGTCCTTCTTTAAAACTTTTGCATTAGGCTTTTCCAAAAAGGCCATATAAGATTCATAATCGGAAAAAATACTCTTTTTAAATAATTTTGCAGCCCAAGCACTGTAGTCACCTTTATATTTCTTTTCAATTTCGTTAATAAACATTGGATAGTATTCTTTTGCAACATTTTGCACATATACTTCGGTTAATGCAGCAACAATACGCTCGTCGGTTTGCGAATGATAATCTTTGTAGAATGATTCACCCCGCTTTTTTAAACGTTCAATTGTACTGTTTAAACGATCGGGATTATTAATATTATCCGAAAGTGTCCCAAACTGATACGCGAGGGAGAAAATTTCGGGACCCGATAAAAAGGCTTCGTAAATAAAGTTCACAGCTTTATCGTCATCAATATTCCCGTAAGCTTCGTTAATTAAAGTCAATGCACTTGAATATTTAGCTTGCCGCTCATCATCTTTACTGATCCATTCTTGGAAATTGTTTTCGACCTGAAATTTTCTTTCAACCAAATCTAAACGTTCAATTCCACGGTTTTGTCCAATGCTGTATTTGTAATAATTTGAGCTGCGTGCGTGCTTTGATGCATATTTAATGGTAGCGGCATCGCCGGTTGCCATGTATTCGCGTATGATTTTTAATTTTGGCTCCCTTGCTGTTATGCGGGTTGC
>DAOSWJ010000442.1:0-2128 GCA_035380005.1 Prolixibacteraceae bacterium
AAAACTGGTCGTTTAACGGTTTCTTTTATTACCGATACGGAAACTCAATTATTAACCGTACCAAAATGAACGGTGAAGCCATGCACAATTTCGACAACCAACTTGCATCGACACTAAAACGCTGGCGCAAACCCGGCGACGGAATGAACGGTGAAGATATTTTACCACGTGCCTTGTATGACCAAGGATATAACTGGGCCGGATCGGACCGCTTTGTCGAAAATGGTTCTTTCCTTAGGTTGAAATACATGACCGTTACCTACAGGGTACCCAAAAAATTCTGCACAACAGTTGGTGTAAGTGAAATACGAACATCGTTAACAGCAAACAACCTGCTCACTTTTACCAAGTACAGCGGCCAAGACCCCGAAATTACAATTTCGAGCAGCGACGATGTGATTTATACTGTTGGATACGACGACTCGCGTACACCGCGTTCGAGAGAACTAACTTTTGTTGTTTCGGTTACATTCTAATTTATGAGGGCTTCAAAAATGAAAAAACAAGCAATATATAAAATGAACAAAATAAAATACTTCGGCATTGCAATCGCTTTTTTGATGTTAACAGCATCGTGCGATGAATGGCTATACCTCGAACCGGCCGATGGCGTGATTACCGAAGAGTTTTGGCAGTCGGAATCAGACCTTTTTGCAGGTGTAATGGGTTGCTACGCATCGATGCTTAGCGGTGGGAGCGGTAACTACAACGTGCCTCAGTTGATGTTCCTTTGGGGCGAAATGAGGGCCGATTTTTTAAGTGGTTACCAGAACATGCCCAACGATTATACGCTTATTTTCCAAGGCGATATAAAGGCCAACAATACATTTTGCAATTGGGCATCGTTTTATACAACAATAAATTATTGCAACACAGTACTTGAAAAAGGCCCCGAAATTCTCGAACTCGATGCTTCGTTTTCGCAAGACGAACTTGATGCATACAGCGCCGAAGTATTAACGATACGTGCACTGATGTATTTTTATCTTACACGCGTATTTCGCGATGTCCCAATTGTATTGAATGCATCAACATCCGACATGCAAAATTATACAGTACCAAAATCGGAGTACCAACAAGTATGGGCACAAATTGAATCAGACTTACTCGAAGCCGAAAAAAACATCCCGTTTTCGTACGCAAACAAACAAGAAGACAAAGGCCGCATTAGCAAATACACTGTTTGGGCAATTTTAGCCGATTTTTACCTTTGGACCGAACAGTACGATAAAAGCGAAGCCTATTGCGACATGATTATCAACTCGGGCAAATACTGGCTGGTTGAAGGCAACATGGATTGGTTTTACTCGCTTTACGAAGCCGAAAACAGCAGCGAAAGCATTTTCGAGCTACAGTTCGACATCGACATTCCCAACCCAATGTACTCAATGTGCATCAACAACCGCAATTACAGGGCCAACCCCGATGTAATGGAACTATACTGGCCAACCGACGAGCTGCTCATTCATGCCGACAGTGCCGATATCCGCTCCGACAGGGGATCGTATGTTTCGAGCCTCAACTACATGATATGGAAATTTTACGGCAAAACACGCTATGCACAACGATCGAACTCAGCACTCGAGACCGATTTCAACTGGATAGTTTATCGCTATGCCGACATCCTTTTAATGAAAGCCGAAAACATAGCTGCAAGCATGGGCTCATTTGACGAAACCAAGGCCAACGAAGCCATGAGCTACCTTTATCAAATACGCGAAAGGGCCAATGCATCGTACCTCACCAACGAAGGAATGCCATCGTCGCGAAGCAGTTTGCTATTCTACATTTTAAACGAACGTGCCCGCGAATTTGCTTTTGAAGGAAAACGTTGGTTCGACATGCTTCGCTTTGCTAAACGCGAAAATTACAGCCGCCTCGACGCGCTGATTACTATGTACGAAACCTGTGCGCCGCCCGATAAACTCATATCGATACAAAGCAAAATAAACAATACCGATTTTCATTATTTGCCACTGCCCGAAGTTGATGTTCTTAACAGTGGTGGCGTTTTGGAACAGAACCCTTATTACGACAACTAAACCATTAAGTGTTATTATTACGAAAACAGAACAAATACACATATTATGAAACGAACAAAATATAGTTTTCTGTGGGTGTTAATTAT
>DAOSWJ010000443.1:0-2128 GCA_035380005.1 Prolixibacteraceae bacterium
AGAATAAACGTTATCTCGAATTTATTGAACAAATGCAACCCGATGAGATTTTGCCTGGTGTACTTTCATTTCTTGAATCATTAAAAAAAGCAGGAATTAAAGCTGCAATTGGTTCGGCCAGTAAAAATGCTCCAGGAATAATCGAAAAACTTCAAATAAGTCATTTTTTCGATGCAATTATCGATGGAAATACTGTGACAAATGCCAAACCAAACCCCGAGGTCTTTTTGAAAGGTGCATTGGCTTTAAATGTTTTGCCTTCGGAATGTGTGGTTTTTGAAGATGCTGCATCGGGTATTGAAGCGGCACTAAACGGTGGTATGAAGTGCATTGGGGTGGGCCATTCAGAAATATTGCAAAATGCCGATTTGGTTATTTCAGGTTTCATAAATTTTTCAATTGATCGCTTAATGGAGCTTTAAATGGTTTAGTTAGAGAAAGAAAACAAAACAATGAAGAACTATATAAAACACAACGAGTGGAAGATTATTGAAGAAGGCTTTCACCCTGAATACAACAGGATGTCGGAAAGCATCTTCAGCCTTGGTAACGGACGCATGGGCGGAAGGGGCAATTTTGAGGAAAAGTATTCAGGATCAAGTCTTCAGGGAAACTACATTGCGGGTGTTTATTATCCCGATAAAACCCGCGTGGGTTGGTGGAAAAATGGTTATCCTGAATATTTTGCAAAGGTGTTAAATGCCGCAAACTGGATTGGAATCAACGTTGAAGTCGATGGCGAAGCACTCGATTTAGCCAATATGAAAATAGAATCGTTCACACGGGTGCTCGATATGCAGAATGCCAGTTTGGAAAGGCAGTTTATTGCTTCGTTCAAAAACGGTAAAAAAGTTAAAGTATCTTCTTTAAGGTTCATTAGCATGGCCATACCCGAAATTGGAGTGGTTAAATACGCTGTTGAACCTTTAAACTTCAATGGAAAAATCAAATTTACACCCTTTGTCGATTTCGATGTGATGAACGAAGATGCCAATTACGATGAGAAATTTTGGGTGGGCGAAAATATCGAAAACCAAGGCAACGAAGGTTATTTAACTGCACATACGCGTAAAACAAAGTACCTCGTTTGTTCAGGAATGAAGTACAATGTAATTGTCGATGGGCAGGAACATGCTGTTTTTATCGAAAACGAAACCCGCGAAAAATATATCCAATCGTCGTTTACAATCGATGCTCAGCAAAACAGGCAAATTGTACTGGTAAAATACGGTGTTAACACCTCGTCGGAATACTTTCCGCGTACCCGCTTATTGGCCGAATCGAAGGAGATATTGAACGAGGCTTTCGATATCGGTTTCGATCAGCTTTTTGATGAGCATAAAAAAGCCTGGGCCGAAAAGTGGGAAAACAGTGATATTGTTATTGAAGGCGATGTGGCTGCCCAACAGGGAATTCGCTTCAATATTTTTCAGCTCAACCAAACTTATACCGGCGACGATGAGCGCTTAAACATTGGACCCAAGGGCTTCACCGGCGAAAAGTACGGAGGCAGTACTTATTGGGATACCGAAGCATATTGCTTCCCTTTTTACCTCTCAACCGCACCGCAATATGTTGCACGCAACCTGTTATTGTACAGATACAAACAGCTGGGTAAGGCCATCGAAAATGCCCAAAAACTGGGGTTTACAAATGGAGCTGCACTTTATCCAATGGTAACTATGAATGGCGAAGAGTGCCACAACGAGTGGGAAATCACTTTTGAGGAAATTCACCGTAACGGGGCTATTGCATACGCTATTCGAAACTATATAAATTACACCGGCGATAAAGATTATTTGGCACCTTTTGGTTTTGAAGTGCTTTTAGGTATTTCGCGCTTTTGGGCTCAGCGGGTAAATTGGTCGCAGCAAAAACAGAAATACGTGATGCTGGGGGTTACAGGGCCTAACGAGTACGAAAACAATGTGAACAATAATTTTCATACCAATAACATGGCCGTTTGGACGTTGAAATATACGCTCGAAGCCATCGATTTTGTTCAAAAGGAACACCCCGAAATATATGCCGAAACATGCCAGAAAACTCGTTTTAACGAAAAAGAAGAAACCACCTTTTGGCGCGAAATAATCGACAAAATGTATTTCCCGTACGATGAAAAGCGGAA
>DAOSWJ010000444.1:0-2116 GCA_035380005.1 Prolixibacteraceae bacterium
GTCATCAGCTGCAAATAGTCAACCAGTATAATTCCAATATCGTGTTGCATTTTAAGGCGGCGGCACTTTGCCCTTAGTTCAAAAATTGAAAGGGCGGGTGTGTCGTCGATAAAAATTGGGGCTTCGTCGAGGGTTTGTATGGCACTGTTCAGCTTGTCCCAGTCGTCGCCTATCAAATTTCCTTTTTTTATTTTGTCGGATCCTAATTCCGATTCGGAAGCAATAATACGGTTCACCAATTGTATCGACGACATTTCGAGCGAGAACATGGCAACTGGTTTTTTGTAAGTAACGGCCATGTTGCGGGTCATCGAAAGCACAAAAGCTGTTTTACCCATTGCAGGGCGGGCAGCAACAATTACGAGGTCGGTTTTTTGCCAGCCCGAGGTAATGCGGTCGAGGTTGGTGAAACCCGATGGAACACCCGAAAGGCCATCGTCGCGTTTGCTGGCTTCTTCAATAAGTTGTACCGCTTCTTTTAATATGGGTTTTATTTGCTGGGTTTCTTTTTTGATGTTGCCTTCCGAAATTTTGAAGATGGCCGATTCTGCATCGTTTATCAGTTCGTCAACATCTTTGGTGTCGTCGTAGGCATTGGTTTGAATTTCGGAACACGAGCGTATCAACTCACGCTGTATGTACTTTTGTGCTATAATGCGCGCATGAAATTCAATATGCGCTGCCGATGCTACTTTGCTGGTTAATTGTGTAATGTAATAAGGCCCTCCAACCTGATCGAGTAAGCCCCTGTTTTTAAGCTCTTGTGTAACGATAAGTAAATCGACAGGTTTGTCGGCCATCGATAAATCGCGTATTACGTTGAAAATCTGCCTGTGCTCTTCTTTGTAAAAATACTCGTCGGAAGTTAATACGTCGGCTACACCAACAAAGGCGTCGCGCTCGAGCATTAGGGCACCGAGTACAGCCTCTTCAACATCGACTGCCTGAGGCGGTAGTTTGCCTAACTGAGCATTTAGCTGATCGATATTTGATGTTGGTTTTCGCTTATTTGTAGTAGCCATTACAAGTGGTTAAAAAAATGATTAAACAAGAACACCAAAATTATAAAAATTGTATGGTGTTGCCCGACACTTAAAGCAAATACTTTGCTTTTTTTTATAAATCGGCTTCAATTACCTGAGTCACAATTTCTTGTAACGACAAGCCCATTGCGTTGAGTTGTTGAGGTATGAAGCTGGTTTCGGTCATGCCGGGTATAGTGTTGATTTCGAGGAAGTAAAATGTACCTTCTTTTAAAATGAAATCGACACGGGCAATACCGTGGCAGTTGATCAGTTGGTAAATTTTGGCCGATAGTTGCCGGCATTCTTCAATTAAATTGTCGGGCAGGCGAGCAGGTGTGATTTCGGTTGCACCGCCAATTTTGTATTTCGAGTCGAAATCGAAAAATTCACCTTGCGGAATAACTTCGGTGGGTAAAAGCGGAACAATTTTTCCGTTCAGCTTTATTACACCAACAGCCAGCTCCATGCCTTCGATAAATTCTTCGCAAAGGCAATCGGCACTTTCGGCAAAAGCAGCTTCAATTGCAGGCAATATTTGCTCGGCTGTTTTTACCTTGGTTACGCCAAAACTCGATCCGCCTGCGCTTGGCTTGGCAAAAAACGGCAAGCTCAATTGGTCGCTAATTTGTTTGGGGTCAATTTTGTCGCCTTTGCGAATGTAAACCGAACGTGCTTTGGGAATGTCAAATGCACGCACAAAATTGTCGCAGTAAAATTTATGGAAGGTTAGCGCCGAAGCGTAAACGCCACTGGTGGAGTAGGGTATCCCCAATAAATCGAAGTAGCCTTGTAAAACGCCATCCTCGCCAGGTGTGCCATGAATCATAATAAAAGCATAATCGGGCTTAATGGTTTCTCCGTTTATGTTAAAGCTGAAATTGCTTTTGTCTATTGTAGTCAAAATGTTTTCGCCATCGAGTACCACCCACTCATCGAAACGCATTCGAATTAACCAGGGGGTGAATTTTGTGGTATCGATACTGTTGAAAATATTCTTCCCGCTTTTAATGCTTACAACATATTCCGACGAATTGCCGCCACATATTACTGCTATATTTTTTTTCGACATATTTTTTTGAATTAGGCTGTAA
>DAOSWJ010000445.1:0-2109 GCA_035380005.1 Prolixibacteraceae bacterium
ATTCGCCGGGAGTTACAGCCATTTGGCGTTGGCTCCAATCGTAAAATTCAAAGGAAGCCGGTGTGAGTTCGATGGTAGCTGTTTCCGATTTTCCGGCTGCCAATTCCATGCGTTGAAAGCCACGCAATGTTTTGAGCGGTCCTTCCAAGTCGTTCATCTTACGGATGTAAACCTGTACAATTTCGGTTCCGGCACGTTTGCCCGTATTTTTCACAGGAATGGTCAACTTCACATTATCGTTGGCCTTGATGCTTGTCTTACTGATGCTTGCATTTCCAATTTCGAACGTGGTGTAGCTCAATCCAAAACCGAACGGATACAGATAATCGGTTGTGTATCGATAGGTGCGGTCGGTCATGGAGTAATCTTCGAAATCGCCAAGTTTGTCGGAGTTTTTATAGAAGGAAATTGGAAGTTTACCGCCGGGGTTGTAGTCGCCAAACAGCACGTCGGCAACGGCTTTACCGCCTTGTTCGCCAGCGTACCACGCTTGCAAAATGGCGTCGCAAGTTTGTGTTTCGGGTTCCAAACCAATAGCCGAGCCCGAGCAATTCACAAAAATCACCTTTTTACCGGCAGCTTTCAAGGCTTTCAAAGCATTGCGCTGTACGGCAGGCAACTCAATGTCGGTACGGTCGCCCCCTTTAAAACCTGGGTACGATACAGGCATTTCTTCACCTTCGAGCTTGCCCGAAAGCCCACCAACAAAAACAACCGTTTCGATGTCTTTCAGCTTATTAATGAGGGCAGTATAATCCACATCCACTTCTTTTCCAAAATCGAGTTCGATATTGGCTTGCCAGTTATTTAGTTGGGCATAATGGATTTCAATTTTATACTTTTTACCGGCTTCCACTTTAATAGGAATCCGAGTAGGAAGCGTTCTCCAATTATCGTACATTGTCAACGATTCGCCATTAACCAACAAGTTGAAATGACCTGTAGCTCCCCCTTTAAACACCAATTCTTCGGTTATTTTTGGAGTGAATTCGGCTTCGAAAAGTGCCGAAAAACCTTCGAGTTTCACGCCCGAAGCAAACTCGTGCTGGCCGGCTGTTGTTTTCTTAATTGAGCTGGTAATTTGTTGCGAAATAACAGGCTCTCCCTCGCGGCCGGGATTGTTCCAATACGTAGCTTTGAAGCCTTGTTTTCCATCGAACGAAAGTTGCGAAAAATAGCTTTCGGTAACTTTATCCTCCACCAGGTCGCACCCTTTATCGTAAAATATTTTCTTTTCAGATAGCTTGGTTTTAATGCCTTCGAGAATTGAAATGGTTTCGATAGGCGTACCGTTGTAGTTGCCCCACAGCATTTCTTCGTCGTTAGCATTAGGTCCAATTACTGCAATTTTTTTCGACTTTTTCGACAAAGGTAGAATGTTGTTGTTATTTTGAAGCAAGGTGATGCTTTGCTGTGCCATTTTATAGGCCAACTGTATGTGTTTATCGCAATTGATTATCGATGCGGGTATTTGTGCCCAGGGCACTAAAGCATCGTCGTCGAAATCGCCCAATTCGAAACGGCCAATGAGCACACGCTTCAGGCTTTTGTCAATGTCTTCTTCTTTCATCAATCCACGTTCAACAGCTTCGGGCAGGGTTTTGTAAGGGTAATTTTCCCACACACACTCCACGTCGGTGCCGGCCAATACCCCCTTTGAGGCAGCATGTACCGGGGTTGACGACACATTGTGGGTGGTAAAAAAATCGGTTATTGCGCCGCAGTCGGACACTACAATGTGCTGAAAGCCCCACTCGTCGCGCAAGATGCGTTGCAGCAAACGGGTGCTGCCACAGCAAGGTTCGTCGTCGAGGCGTTGATAGGCACACATTACCTGGCGTACATTGGCTTCCTGAACCAGTGCTTTAAAAGCCGGCAGGTAAGTTTCATTAAACAAGCGAGGATTTACATCGTTGAGATTCAGTTCGTGACGACTCCACTCGGGGCCCGAATGCACGGCATAGTGTTTGGCACAAGCCAGCAATTTGCGGTATTTGGCATCTTCGGGGCCTTGCAAACCTTTTACCACCTGCACGCCCATACGCGAAGTAAGGTAAGGATCTTCGCCGTAGGTTTCCTGTCCACGCCCCCAGCGCGGATCGCGAAAAA
>DAOSWJ010000446.1:0-2095 GCA_035380005.1 Prolixibacteraceae bacterium
ACTGCGAAACAACAACAGATCGCCACGTCACCTACGTAAACTACGAACTGCGAAAAACAACAGATCGCCGCGTCGCCTGCGTAAACTGCGGCTCCTCGCGATGACGGGCGCTTCGTAAAAAAAAGGGAAAAGGAATGGCGGCTGCGCCGCCATTCCTTTTCCCCTACCCCGCCGAACAAAGCTCGTCATCACGAGGTGATTTTTGAGGTGAAGCGAGCGGAATCCCGATGAGCATAACGAAATCGGGAAACGAAAAAAATCGACGTGGCAATCCCATGGAATTACACTGTGCAACCGGTAAAGCGAAAACATCAAAACCCTGCCAATCCCAGAGGGATTGTATGTTTATAGCATTATTAGAACAACATATTTTATTTGCGACCCCGGATGGTGGTCGAATATTTTTAATTCAATAAAAACATGGTGAAGGTTAAAGTAAATCAAAAGGTGCAAAGCACCGGAATTTTATTCGGGATTAATGAGAAATTTAGATGTTGGTATGGAATATTGGAATAATGGAATGATGGAATATTGGGTCACTGGGGTGATGGGGGGTGTTGGGATGGAATGTTGGGACAATGGGTCAATGTGACTTGTTTGACTTGTTTGTTTTTTGGATTTTGTGATTTGGATTTTGTGATTTGAATTTTGGAATTTGGTCCCGATTGCTTCGGGATTGTGATTTGAGATTTTAAAAAAGGAGCTTCCCTTTCGGAAAACCCCTCTCTCCTTTCGGTTATTTCTTTGGATTTAGGTACCGATCGACGGCCAATACCAAAAACATGAAATTGGTCGATCCGCCACCCATCACATATTCGGTTTGCTGCCAAAAATACGGCCACTCTTTCAATTCGGGCAAATCGGGCCTTATTAAAGCTGTACCCGACACTACTCCACCGGGTATGTACGACCAATCGGCCCTGTTTAAACCATAACCAACCAATACCGAATTGGCACCAACACCCGAAGCAAACGATGCATTATTATCGCCCGGATGAACGCCCAAGTTAAAATTAAGCGCATTCATAAAAAAATCGGGCGAAGTAAACTCAGGCCATGCTTTGTGCACAAAATACTGTTCAACGCCAAAACGCTGAATGGTCCAACCTGCGCCCCAAATGTGCGGGCGATATGGCACTCCGAAAGGCGAAGCTTTGGCATCGTTTTCAATTTTTTCGGCCTGAGCTTTAACCGCCTCGGCCAAACGTGCCTTAAATTGCTTATCCTTCAGCAAAGGCAAAGCCATGCCAACCGTCCAGGCTGTTTGACCTGCCTGTGCTACAATATAATCGGCCATTTGGTATATCTCATCGGCAAAGCGCTCATCGTTAGTACTTACAAGCAACTGCGCTGCAAAATGCACCTTGCTGCGGCTGGTGCGGCTGGCTTTGCCCGATGTTTCCCAAAGTTCAAGGGCAGTTTGCAAACATTCCTTCGAAAGTTGTGGATTGCTTTTTGCTAAAGCACGTGCGGCAACAGCAAGCCCTGCACCTACCCCACACTCGCGACCTTTATTTTCTTCGGTAAATACCCAACGGTCGTCGCGTTTGCTTTCGGGCATGGTTTCGTCCCACTTAACATTATCGGTCATTGCAGCGGCATCGCCCAGCATTACGTACTGATCGAGCCGAGGGCAGATGATACCCCTGTACAAACGCCCCAAGGAACGGTACCCGCCCAAAACGCTCAACAAACCATGTTCAATTTGTTGCACCACATCGTTAAGCCCGTCGGCCTGGTGAATTTCAACCACACGGTTTTCCTGATCGATAGTTGTAGCATCGTAATCGATATTGAACTCTTCAATCATTAAAGCAAGCAACTCAATGGTGCCAATCTGCGATTCAACACGAAGGTCGAAATCGCCGGCATCGTGCCAGCCGCCACGGTCGAGCCCGGGCACTTGCTCGTTAGGTTTGTACTTGCTCAATGTTGATGCTCCCTGCAAATATCCGTCGAAATGATTGAGATCGGTGGGTGCCATTAAGGCGTCGTCGAGATGACAGGCATCGTGCCATACACGGTAGTGATCGTTCACGCGCATGTGGCACATTTGAACAGGTAAAAAATACTCCAAAGTCGGCTGCCATACTCC
>DAOSWJ010000447.1:0-2094 GCA_035380005.1 Prolixibacteraceae bacterium
CCGGCACGTAAATGGAAAAAGCTGATTTCCAAAAACAATCCACAACAATACTCTGTCGATATTTATACACAAACCAACGATAAAACCTGGCAAAAATACCCAAGCATTCAAAATGTAATTTCGGCCGACACCATCGACAGCCATATTGTCTTTCGTCATATCGATGCAGGTTACATACTATGGGGCGATATGGGCATTTACCAACGCAATTTGGAAAACTTCAAAAAAACACCGGTACTGCTCAACAAAACCACCGACAACAATTGCATGAACTGCCATACCTTTTACAAAAACGATCCGTCGAAAATGCTGATCCACCTCAGGGGAGACCCAAGCGGCACCTTATTGTTCAACAATGGCGAAGTTTCGTTCATCAATACCAAAACCGACTACACAATGTCGGCAGGTGTTTACCCCTCGTGGCACCCCAACGGCAATATTGTTGCATTCTCCGTTAACCTCATCAACCAAAAATTCCATACTGCCGGCAACGAACAAATCAATGTTTACGACAGGGCATCGGACATCATCACCTACAATATCGACAAAAATGAAGTATCGACCAGCCCGCTGCTTTCAACCAAAAGCCTCGAAAACTTACCAAACTGGTCGCCCGATGGCAAATACCTTTACTATATATCGAGCGACGCTAGCTCACCCCAAATTAAAACCGAAAATGTAAAATACAGTTTATTGCGCATTGCCTACAACGAAACAAGCAACACCTGGGGCGAAACCGACACCCTTTTACGTGCATCCGATACCGGCAAATCCATTTCGTTCCCCGAAGTTTCGCCCGACGGAAAGAAACTGATTTTTTGCATGGCCGATCATGGTTATTTTACCATACACCGCACCAGCAGCGATTTATACATAATGGATCTCGAAACATTTGAATATAAACCTATTGATATTGCCAATTCGGAATACACCGAAAGTTACCACTCGTGGTCGTCGAACAGTAAATGGTTTTTATTTGTAAGCAAACGTGTTGACGGGCTCTATTCTAATGTGTTTTTCAGCCACATTGATGAAAACGGAAACATATCAAAACCTTTTTTGATGCCGCAAAAACACAGCAGCTTTTACCAAAGTTCAACATTAAACTATAACCGCCCAACATTTATTAAAGAAAAAGTAAAAGCCCGAAGCTATCAACTTTCACAAAAGGCATTCAACCGGGTAATAAATACACATTTCGACGAGAAGGTTGATATTGATGCCCTCTCGGGTGCAACGCAAATTAAAAATTGATTACTATATAATATTGTATAAGGCCTAATAGCCTAACGGTTCTTTGACATGTTGATATTTTTTGCTCTTAAATTTTTTAAAACAACAGCTAAATGTACATGTAACAACATTATTGCATTAATAACACATTCCAAAGCTACATTAAATATAAAACACTGATCTTTCGCATGTTCAATACATATATCTAATTTATGATCAGCTAAAGTTGAAAAGAATGTTGAAAACTGATTAATTTTTTTTTGAATGAAATTTGGAAATTCAGGTTGAATAAATTACCTTCAACCCCTGATAATAGCAACCAAAAGAAATTATCAAACACTTACAATTAATAACTATAATTAATTAAATTATTGACACTATGAAAAAAATTTACTTAATCTTGATTGCATTCGTAGTAGCAATTGGTGCTACTGCACAAAAAGCAAATGTTGACATTAAAATTGCTCCTGCACCAACTATCGATGGTTATGAAGATGATGCAGCTTGGGCTTTGTTTGAAGCTACTCCACTGGAAAAAAACTACGGTGAAGAACAACCTTCAATCACTGCTGCTTGGTTCAAAGCTTACTACGATGAAGACAATATTTATGTTTTCTTTAGCGTAGAAGATGACGAACACCTTCCTGCATGGACTCAAGGCGTTGATGCACATTGGGAATGGGACAAACCAGAAATTTATTTCGATGTAAACGCTGTATTAGCTGATGAAGTTGGTGCTAAAAATGCTGGCGACGGTCACTGGCAATATGCTCCACCATTCGAAGAAGACAAGTATGAAACTCCATACATTGGTAAAGACATAGGCGAAACTGTAACTTGGTGCTACGCCTTGGTTGGCGA
>DAOSWJ010000448.1:0-2093 GCA_035380005.1 Prolixibacteraceae bacterium
CCAACTTGTTTCTGCTGATCAAAAAACCTCACCCATGCTGTTTCGAATCGTTGGGTTTGGTATGAAAAATAGTACCTTTTGCTAATATCCGGTTGAGCTATTTTTGGCTCGATAAGCCATGGATTTTGACTGATCCAGTTAAAATCTAAGCTGTTTCGCTTGCTTGGCGAATGTTCGTTGAATTTCGAAATGAATATGTCGTCAGCACTGTTCAGCAAATTCACTTTTTCAATTCGAAGACTGCATTTGGCGCTGATTAAAATGTCGCGGAGATTAAGTCCAAAATTAAGTAATTTGTCTGCAACTGTTAAAAGCGGTATGATAGGTTTAAAGAAAGGTTTTTTTTGGGGCAAAATTTCGGCCATTGGGAACCTAAAGTAACCCCTAAAACCATAGGTTGTTACGTTTCGGCAAAAGCCAAGTTTTTCAATAATTTTCGAAGTATGCGGGGTCATTTCCGAGAATAGCACTTTTTGTTGCCAGTTGCCGATAAACATGAAAAACAGTTTCATCGATATTTGAGCGGGAGTGCCGGGTTTTACCCACCAACATGAATTCCACGCGCATTTTATGTTGTTAACCATATCAGGTAAAGCACCAATATAACCTAAAATCTCGTTGTTTTCGTCAAAAACAATACTAAGCACAATGTCGGAGGCCGATGCTTTGGGGTTTTTCATTTGGCTTACAGCTCGCAATGGTGTAATTGCAATGGTTTTACCATTGGTAAATTCTTTGCTGCTTAGGTAATCAGCCAGTTGCGTCAATGTGTAGTTTCTGAATTGCAAAATTTATGGGTTTTGTTTTTCAATTGCATTACAGATGTCACCAATGCTGTTCATTTCCATAATTTCCATAAAATCGAATTTAATACCAAAGTTTTCTTCAATTTCAGAAATTATCATAATGTGTTGAAGCGAACCCCAGCCTTCAACATCACTGCTTAATGTGTTGCGGTTTAAATCGAGTTTGCTTTGCCCTACATTTTTAGCAATTATTTCGGCAACTTTTTCGAATATGTAATCGTGTGTCATAAATGCAAATATAATTGTGATATCAGAATTTGCCAATTTTCCAGAACGTTGAAAGTTGTCCGTCGGATTGGAACCCTAGTTTTTTGTAAAGTTTAAAGCCGGCGCTCGATGCATGCAGGATAATTTCGTTTGCACCTAAAGCAAAGCATTTTTCAATCAGAGCGCTAACCAAGTGTGCGCCAAAACCCATTTTTTGGTATTGGGGTAAGGTTGTAATAAAGTAAAGCCCTGCTGTTTGTTCGTTAATGAGCGCCAGTCCGGTGCAAACAGTTTCGTTGTTGTATATGCCCGATAGCATGATGTATTTTTCGCTGTTTGCCCAAAGCTGAGTTGTTGGAGAACCAACTATTTTATCGGGCATCAGCACTGTAAATGCTATGTTAATCCAGTTGTTTAGTTGCGAAGTCGTTTTTACTTCAGTTAAGGTTAGCTCAGTTTTTTTGCTTGTTTTTATAAAATCATCGGGGCTAAGCCACATGCCTTCCCAGCGCATAAGCTCTCTGAATTTAGAACTTTCTAAAAGCTTGGTATTTTCAATTGTGTTTTCGGTAAGCCAAAATGGAGGCATATTATTGGCTTCAATTCCAGCGTTTGTAAATGCAATATTTTCGGTATTGGGTTTGCCTACAATAACAGTGGGCCAATGCGAAGGTTTGTTCAGGAACCACTTCAAGCTCATCGATTCGCCATACCGAATGTGTTGCGATTGAGCGGCATCGGTATAAAAAGCAATGATGTTTTCAACTATGGTTGCTCTCATTTGATTAACTTTTTAAGTTGAACACGATCGGTTTTTCCACTTATGAGCAAGGGTATTTGTTCTAATCCTATAATTTTTGAAGGAACCATGTAAATGGGAAGTTTATCTTTCAGGTAGGATGTTAGTTCTTGTTTGTCAATGTTTTTTGATTCAACAAAAAGGGTTATTTGGTTTTGAATGCCGGTGTTTCCCGAGGCTATAGCAACTGTTTTTACCCCGGAATACAAATGGGCATAATGTTCAATTTCGCCAAGCTCAACCCTGTGCCCGTCAATTTGTACCTGCGAGTCGATGCGCCC
>DAOSWJ010000449.1:0-2078 GCA_035380005.1 Prolixibacteraceae bacterium
TCCATTTACCCTGTTGCGAAACCAGCATTTTTTTGTTATCGGCCGAAAGGGCATACTGGAAGTTACCCAACTCTTCTTCTTTTTGCTTTTTTAAATCGTACAATACGAGTCCACTGCCCGGTTTTCCTCCTTGAAAAATACGGTTATAATACACTTTACCGCCAATGCAGTTAATGTTTGCGTAGTATGCCGGATCGATTGGTAGTGCCACAATGCGCTGTGCAATCCCATCGAAATCGATTTTAGTGACAGGCTTTTCGTCAACCTCATCGGCTTTCTTTTCGTCTTTTTTCTTGCTGTCTTTCTTTTTCGAATCAGCTTCTTTTTCAGCTTCATCTTTCTCAAGCGCTTTCACATCGCTGTTTTCGGGCGCAAAAGGCGAAGGCGTTTCTTTGCTCAGCAGGGCCATATATACCCTGTCGGTATTAATGTAGGCGTGGTTCCATTCGGTACGGCTGTAAATTGGGTTAAAATCGCGCTGCGACGAAAAGAAGAGGTACTTCCCGTCGTCGGAAAACGAAGGGCTGCCCGAGTTGTACCAAGCTTCGCTAACAAGCTCAATGTTTCCGTTTTCGATGTTCACCACTTTAATTACACCCATTTGGTTGGGCATTCCGTCGGTAAAAGCCAGCCAGCGGCTATCGGGGCTCCATGCAAAATCGCCAAGGCGCGAATATTCGCTATTGGCAAGCATTTTCGAATTACCGGTTTCGGCATCGGTAAGCATCAGTCGGTAATGTTGGTCGTTCCAAGCAATGTAACGGCTGTCGGGGCTCCACAAAAAGCCAAATTTGTAGGTGTCGGCATCGCTGGTAAGCTGCCGTGCATCGCCTTCGCCATTAGCGGCTTGAATCCAAATCTCGTATTCGCCGCTTTGATCGCTCAGCCATGCCATCCATTTGCCGTTGGGCGAATAATCGGCAGCACGGTCGTGCGCTGCAGCCGATTGGGTAAGGTTGAAAGTAATGCCTTTATCGGCCGGTACGGTAAACAAATCGCCGCGAGCCGAAAAAAGTACCCTTTCGCCCGATGGCGATAAACTGGCCGAACTGATATTGCCCGAAACATCGGTGAATTTTTCGCGTGCATAATTCAAATCGTTATTGATTTGCACAGGCACTTGTTTGGTTTGGCGTGTTGTAGCATCGAAAGTGAAGAGCAAACCACCTTTTTCGAAAACAATGGTTTTGCCATTGTACGATGGGAATTTTATATCGTAATCGGTAAAGTTGGTCACCTTTTCGGTGTTGCCTGTTTTGGTGTTATATACAAAAAGGTTCATGGTACGGTCGCGGTCTGAAAGGAAAAAAACTTCGTCGCCAATCCACATCGGAAAAATATCTTGGGCATCGTTATCGGTAATGGCGCGTGTTTCGTGGGTGTCGAAATCGTGAATCCATACTTCGTCGGCCATGCCGCCACGGTAGTATTTCCAGGTACGGAACTCGCGGAAAACACGGTTGTAGGCCATTTTGCTGCCATCGGCATTGAACGACGAAAAACCACCTTCGGGAAAAGGCATTTGTACGGGCATTCCACCATCGACAGCCACTTTAAACAGCTGACCTTTAAACGAGTTGAAAGTTATGGCGCGGGTACGATAAACGATGTTTTTACCATCGGGTGTCCAAGCCATTACAATGTTGTTGGGACCCATTCGGTCCGACACATCATCGCGACCAAGTGTGGCAGTGTAGGTTAAGCGGTTTGGTTTTCCGCCATTGGCAGGCACTACAAACACTTCGGTGTTACCATCGTATTGGCCGGTAAAAGCTATTTGGCTACCATCGGGCGAAAAGCGGGCAAACATTTCCTGTCCGGGGTGCGAGGTAATTTTACGTGCCGTACCGCCTTCGATGGGTACGGTGTACAAATCGCCGGCGTAGGTAAATGCAATTTGTTTTTCGCTAACTCCGGGGAAGCGCATCAAACGGGCTTCGTTGGACGTTGATAAAAACGGGAACATCATCGAAAAGATGACAAGAAGAATTATGTTCTTGAAATTCATAGCTATAATTTTAAAATTTTAAGCGTTGAAATTACAACGAAATGTTAAGTTGTAATATGACATTAAATAG
>DAOSWJ010000450.1:0-2076 GCA_035380005.1 Prolixibacteraceae bacterium
GTGCCCAACATATGGAGGCCACACTTGGATTTGATTATGCCATGGTTTATTTTCCGGTAGGTGCTACTAAAACCATTGCTTTGGGTAAAACCAGCGGAACTAAAGTTGCTTGTTACTGGTATAATCCCCGAAATGGAGAAAATTCTCGGATAGGAACATTCAGCAATAGCGGTTCAAGGGAATTTTCAACTCCCGATGAAATGGATTGGATTTTGGTAATAGATGATGTAAATGCAAAATATCCTACTCCGGGAACTGTTGATATTTGGAAAAAGTAGCCTATTTTTTACTTTGTTGCATATCAGTTGTAAATACTTCGCTTAGATACATTATCTTTGAAAAGTGTTACTTTTTTGAAAAATCATATTACTATGACAGTTTCGCGTTTTGGAATTTCTATTGAGCAGGAACTGCTCGACGCTTTGGATGAATTTGTTGTTCAGAACAATTTTTCGAACCGTTCGCAGGCCATTCGACATTTGGTTAACAAAAACCTTGTTGAGCATAAATGGCAATGCAACAATAAGGTGGCCGGTACAATTACGCTGTTTTTTGATCCGCATAAAAGAGATTTACTAAATACCTTATTAGCCATATACGAGGAGTTTTATGATGAAATTCTTTCTACTCAACGTTTTATGCTTTCGCCCGAGCGATGCTTGGAAGTTGTTGCAGTTAAGGGTATTGCTAAACGTTTAACAGAATTGTCCGATAGGCTTATTGCAGTTAAAGGCATTCAGCATGGTAAGCTGAGCATGAGCCGCTTCGATTAGTTTTTGCAGTTTTTCTATGTAAAACAGCATTTACAAAAAGTAAACAACAAAATTGAATGGTTTAACTTATTTTAAAACAGATGAATATTAGCAATCAATTAATACTTAAGCTAGATAATTTAAAAGAATGGTTTGAAAACCGAAAGGGTTCAATTGTAGCTTTCTCGGGTGGAATCGATTCGGCCTTGGTGTTGTTCTTGGCACGTAAATTTCAAGGTAAAGATAGTGCCATAGGCGTAATTTCGAATTCCGAAAGTCTGAAAAGCAAAGATTTTGACGAAGCCAAGGCATTTTGCAAACAATTCGATATTGTGCTCGAAGTTATTAAAACGAATGAGCTCAACGATGAAAGATACAACAGTAATCCTATCGACAGGTGTTTTTATTGTAAAGAACATTTGTTTAGCGATTTATCGGCAATGAAAACAAAATATGCCGGCTTCGATGTGCTAAGTGGAACAAATTTCGATGATCTTGGCGATTACCGCCCGGGAATGAATGCTGCTCAAAAATACGAAGTGCTGGCTCCTTTGGTCGATTGCAAATTAAACAAAGCCGAACTTAGGCAATTGGCTCAATATTTTGGTTTGCCCAATTGGGATAAACCTTCTAGTCCATGCTTGAGTTCTCGTATTCCGTATAATCAGTCGGTTACCAACGAAAAGCTGCGTCAAATTGAAACTGCCGAAAATCTTTTAAACGAAATGGGTTTTAACGATGTAAGGTTAAGGCATTACGGTACCCATGCAAAAATTGAAGTATTGCCCAACGAAGTGGCTCGCTTACAAGATGTACAGGATCAGGTTATTCCTCAAATTTTAGCACTTGGTTTCGAAAAGTGCGAAATTGATCCTGAAGGATTGGTATCGGGCAAATTAAACAGGGTATTGAAAAAAGATCAAAAATAGTTAGTTATGAAGATATTATATTACGATTGTTTTGCCGGAATTAGTGGCGATATGAATTTGGGAGCATTAATTGACCTTGGTGTTGATGTTGATTATTTAAAAACTGAGCTCGGTAAACTTAATATCGAAGGCTTTCATCTCGAAATTGAACCCGACAGCCGAAGGGGTATTTCGGGAACCAAAGCCACTGTTGTAATCGAAAATCCCGATAACGAAAAGCATCGCCATTTAAGGCATGTCGAAGAAATTGTGAACAATAGTACCTTGAATGATAACGTGAAAACATTGTCGCTCAAAATATTCAGGCACATTGCCGAAGCCGAAGCAAAAGTACACAATATTGATATTCAGAGGGTTCATTTTCACGAGGTGGGTGCACTCGATTCAATAGCCGA
>DAOSWJ010000451.1:0-2073 GCA_035380005.1 Prolixibacteraceae bacterium
AAAAAATCACCATCGATTGTAAAGCGAGTGTCGATTGTTGTGAAGAAAACAAACTTTACCAAATTGAACAGACCGACGAGGGCGAATGCTGCGTAAGGCTCGAAACCAAATGCGAAGTACGCTCAGTTGAGGTAAATGTATTGAACGGTGTGCTGGCTTCGGCCTCGTGGAACTGCCCAACTGCCCTGCCAAGCGATTATATGGGCGAAAGCAACTACACATTCTACCCCGATGGTTGCGCGGTGAGCCTTACCAACTGTGTAAGTCCTGCCCAAAGTGGCCCTGTAACGCTGTCGTATTTGATTACCTACATGGATGGATCGACCTGCGAAGAAAAAATCACCATCGATTGTAAGGCTGTTCCAGCTTATGGCTGTTGCCCCGACTTAGACTTTAAGTTGCGCAAACAATGGCCATATTTCCAAAATCAGATAGGCGTTTTCAACATTACAAATGTCGATGCAAACAATAGTATTTGCAGCATCGAAATAAATGCAAGCCCATCAGCTTCGTTTACACCGGTATCGCTAATTGTTGATGGTTCACCTTCGGCTCAATCGTGGACAGCCTCAAATATTCCGGCAGTAGGTAGTTTAACCGTACCGGCATATAACAATATTGAATTCAGTATTTTGGGTACCGCTTACAATGGTGTTGTTGAGGTTTGTGTAACCATGTGCGACGGATCGGTTTGCTGTTACGAAGTAAACTGGAAAGGTTTGGTGGTAATTGATGATGGTGTATCGGTAGGCAACGCTGCTCTTGCTTCAAAGCTTACTGCCGTAAGTGTTCAGCCTTCGGTTTTGGTTTCGCTTGACGAACGGATCAAATACGTATCGTTTGGGTATTACAACCAAGAAGAAGCTTTGGATAACAATGGGTTCTTTGCTGCATCAGCTATTGGCGGAGGCGATTGTAACGACGAAGGTCGCGAAATTCATCCGGCAACCTCGTCGGTTGGAAGGCATAATGCTTTCTTCGAATTGCAATGCCCCGTTACTGTAGGCACCGATTTAAATAGAATGCCTGTATTCAATATGGTTTTCATGGGCGATTTGCCTGAGATTGGTTGTGCACTGTTTGGCGAGAGTGGAGCTCTAATCTATTCAGGAAAAATAAATAACATTGAATCGGATACCGTTTCGAATGCTGTTATCGATCCGGTTGCAGCCTATTCATCGTTATTGAATTTGGTAAGTGTTTATCCAAACCCGAATAATGGTGAGTTTACCATGCAGTTTACCACAGCTACATCAAGCAACGTCGATGTGTTTATTTACAATAATGTTGGAAAACTAATGAAAACCGATGTTATTGTGCCGCGCGAGCCGGGTGTACAAAAAGAAAAGATTGATGCGCTCGATTTGCCTGCCGGTTTGTACCACATTATGATTGAATCGGAAGGGAATAGTGCAAGTAAAACATTTATAAAGCATTAGTCCTTGACTATCAGAATCTTTTGCATACAGTGTATTGGTACCAATTGCGAAGATTGGTACCGATGCTCGGTATAAGCTTCGATAAAGGCTTTGTTAATCATGTACAACTTGCTGTTAAAAGTGTCCTGATGGTAGCTGTTTTCGAAGCTAAAATAGTTGTCGTTAACCTTATTGAAATTGAGGGGGCAAAATGATAAATTATAGTTTTCGCCTTCCTCATCGATAAAAAGAATAGGCAAACCGTGCGAACGGCAAATAATTGGGCGGTGTTCATATATGGTGCATTCATTGTTCACCAAAAATATGCACTGCCCTTTTTCTGTTTCGGGGTTAACAGTCGTTTTTTTGTTTTTTATTTGTTCAACAATAAAGTGAAACTCAACAGGTAACAGGCCAAAATCCATGCAACAACTGCTGCAGCCTTTGCCACATTGGGTATGCGGGCTGTGTAACTTGTGCAAAGCCGTGCAGGTTTTTTGTATATCGGTACGCAGTTTCAGGTAATCCTCGTATGCTTGTTTTACCGCTCTTCTCATTTTATCATTCATTTCGATAAACAAAATAAAGGCTAACAAATGAATGAATCAATAAAAAATTAATTTTTTTGTGGTTTTACCATTCAATATTTCAAATA
>DAOSWJ010000452.1:0-2070 GCA_035380005.1 Prolixibacteraceae bacterium
ACTTAAGGCTAAAAAACATTACTTTATCGTACAGCTTACCCAAGAAAATGATCAACAAAGCCAAACTCGAAGATGTTCGGCTTTACGGAAGTGCAGTTAATGCTTATACCTTCCACAATGTCGATTTTTGGGATCCTGAGCGCGGTGCCGATGGTACTGGATTTGGTATTTATCCGCAAACAAAGAGTTTTGTCGTTGGATTGGAAATTAAATTCTAAAACATTTAAAATTTAAAGTAATGAAGAGATTAAAATATTTATCAATAATCGGAATCCTGCTGCTGGTAGTTTTCACATCGTGTGAAGATTTTCTCTATCAGGAACCGAAACTTGCTCAAACCAACGAATTAACTTTATCAACATTCGATGGTATTGACAAAGCAGTTGCTGCTGCTTACGGCCCACTATACTCAGCAAGTTGGTACGGACGCGATTTTGTAGTATTAAGCGATATTAAAGGCGGAAATGCCAAGTTAAGCCCAATTTCATCGGGACGTTTCACTACAGAATACCTTTGGAACAACTTGCCGGATGCAACATCGGGCTTATGGACCTTGGCTTACATTACTATTGCAAGGGTTAACAATGCTTTAGAAGCAATTGAAACTCTCGACGAAGTAGGTATTACCGAAGAACAAATCAACAGCCTTAAGGGTGAAGCTTACTTTTTACGTGGCTTGGCATATTTCGACTTGGTTCGTTTATTTGCACAACAGTATTCATCGGGAGCCGATAATCTTGGAGTACCGGTAGTATTAATTACCGAAATTGGCACTCCTGCTCGCAATACCGTTGGCGAAGTTTACAACCGAATTACAGAAGACTTAGAATGGGCAGCTGAACTATTGGAACAAGCTCCTCCAACACGTGTAGTTACCGATAACAAAGCCATTGCAAGCTCCTTAGCTGCGAAAGCGCTATTATCGCGTGTATATTTATACAAAGAAGATTGGCAAAAAGCAGCAGACTATGCAACTGAAGTAATTAATTCAGGTAGCTTTAGCGTTGCAACAGCCGATGAATTTACCACAGCCGAAAACGGTGGTATTTGGGGTGCACTTAGCGGTGGTTCTGAAATTATTTTCGAAGTTTATGGCGTTGAAGGTAATGCCAACCATGCTAATTGGGATGTAATTTCTTACATATTATCACCCGAAGGTTATGGTGATGTTGGTGCATCGATGGATCTTATCGGAATGTACGAAGAAGGTGATGTAAGGGCTGATCTTTTCCGCAACACTTCTGATCATCCGAATGATTTTTGGTCGTTAAAATATCCGGGAAAAGATGGCAACCTACGTGAAGACAATATTCCGGTATTGCGTATTTCCGAAATGTACCTCAACAGGGCCGAAGCACTTAACAAAGGAGCATCAATTTCGGGTGTATCTGCTGTTGACGATATTAATGTTATTCGTTCAAACAGAGGACTTAGCCCGGTTGCATCGGTCGAAATTTCTACAATTTTGAACGAACGTCGAAAAGAACTTTGTTTCGAAGGACACCAACTTTTCGATTTGGCCAGAACAAAACGCAGCTTGGTTCGCGTAGATTACGAAGGGGCAGTTAATAAAGATATTCCTTTCCCCGACTATCGTTGGGCTATGCCAATTCCTAAAAGCGAAGTGGACGCCAACCCGAATATGGAACAAAACGAAGGTTATTAATTTTTAAAAATAATACCGAAATGAAAAGAATATTTAACATCATACTGCTGTTCTTGGCCGTCGCATCGTTCACATCGTGTAACAACGATCCGATAATGTTCGACGAGTCAATGAGCTTTGTAGCTTTTACTACAAAAACAGCAACAACAACCGAAGTGAATCAAACACTCGAAATACCGGTGTTGGTAACTGCCATGTCTGGTAGTGCCGCCGTTGACGTTACTTACACAATTAGCACCGAAGGACATAAAAACCCAGCAGTAATCGACAGCGACTTCAAAGTGCTATCGACTGATAAGCTGAGCTATGCCGAAGGATATGGTTACAACAACATTGTTATCGAAACCATCGACAACGATAAATTCACAGGAACAAAAACCTTCAGTATCATACTTAGCTCCAAT
>DAOSWJ010000453.1:0-2044 GCA_035380005.1 Prolixibacteraceae bacterium
GTTCATTCCGTCGGAAAAAACGAGGCCAACAAATCCCAGCGAGTCTTTTAAAATATCGGTCATAACGCTTTCTGAAAGGGTTGCCGGTAAGTCCGAATTGTCAATGCCGCTCATATTGATATGCGCAGTCATTATTCCTGATATTCCGTTGTCGATGCATGTTTTGAACGGGGCGAAGTCAATACTGTCGAGTATTTGGTAGTTGCGGTTAATGGTTGGCAAAGTGTGGTGTGAGTCGAAGGCTGTATCGCCATGGCCAGGAAAATGTTTGGCAGTTACCAAAATGCCTTCGTCTTGCATGCCCTTTGCCAGCTGCCAGCATTTTTGTGCGACACGTTGAGGGTTTTCACCAAACGATCGGTAATTAATAATGGGGTTGTTAGGGTTGGAGTTAACATCGGCAACAGGAGCGAAGTTGAGATTGATGCCCAGCGTACGGCATTGTTGGCCAATTTCGCGCCCCATATTATAAATTAGCGAGTCGTTATTCAGCGCACCAAGTGCCATGGCGTGCGGATATCTTATCACCGAATCGAGTCTGAATGACAGCCCATTTTCGGCATCGAGTGCAATAAATAATGGGGTATTCGCCATTTCCTGATATTGATTTGATAGGTTGGCTACTTCGTATGGCGTCGACTTCAGAAAAAGTACACCGCCAACATGGTACTCGCTAATCCATTTTTTCATTTCACGATGATTGCTTTCTCCTTGTGCCGGATAGGTGGTAACCATTATCAGTTGTCCAATTTTTTGGTCAATACTCATTGTTTGCATTACCGAGTCGGCCCTCATTTCAGCGCTGTTTAAAAATGGTGGCAGTTTTTTGCCGGCATTTGCAACTGTTAAAATTGAAAGAAAAAGGAAAAGGGATATTATATTGCGCATAAATTTTATTTTCGAGTTTTGTAACATAAAATGATAGCCGTAAATTTAGGCATTTTAAGCGATTTTTGAATAATGAACAGGAACATAAAAATACTCCAATTTATAATGGTTTTGCAGGTTTTGCTAGTTATGTGCAATGCATGTGATGCCAGTAACAAAATAACTGTAGGAGCGATGCAGCCCAAACAGTATTTGCATCAGCTTGAAGGGAAAAAAGTGGCTTTGATGGTCAACCATACCTCAATGGTCGATACGCTGCACTTGGTCGATTTTTTGCTATTGGAGGGAGTTGACATTGTTAAAATTTTCGCTGTAGAGCATGGTTTTAGGGGGAATGTGGCTTATGGTGAATACCTGAACGATGAAATCGACCCTCTAACCGGTATTCCTGTTGTGTCGTTGTATGGCGAGAAGAAGAAAGCAAGCCCGGCCGATATGGCTGATGTTGATGTGGCTGTTTTCGATATGCAGGATGTAGGATGCCGCTTTTATACTTATATAAGCAGTATGCATTATTTAATGGAGGCGTGTGCTGAAAACAATGTGCCTTTGCTGGTACTCGATCGACCGAATCCCAACGGTGATTATATCGATGGGCCTGTGTTGCAGCCAGAATTTCGTTCGTTTGTAGGAATTCACCCCATACCTGTTGTACATGGTTGTACGGTAGGTGAGTTGGCACAAATGATAAATGGCGAGGGATGGTTGGCCGGTAATTTAAAATGCAACTTAAGTATAGTACCGGTTAAAAACTATTCTCACACAACTAAGTATGAGCTACCTGTTAAACCATCGCCTAATTTGCCCAACTATTTATCTGTTAGGCTTTATCCTTCGCTTTGTTTTTTCGAAGCTTGTAATGTAAGCATTGGGCGCGGAACTAATTTTCCTTTTCAGGTAATTGGATATCCGGGTTGCCTGCTTAACGAAATTGCTTTTACACCCATGGTAATTAAGGGAGTTAGTACAAATCCATTGTTTTTAAATGAGTTGTGCACGGGCGCCGATTTGCGAAATCTTGAGCAACTCCCAACTTTTACTTTAAGTTTTTTGCTCGAATTTTTTGCTCAATTCAATGAGCCCGATAAATTTTGGAAAAGTGAACGTTGGATGAATTTACTTGCCGGAAACGATTTGCTTTTTAAGCAAATTAACG
>DAOSWJ010000454.1:0-2013 GCA_035380005.1 Prolixibacteraceae bacterium
TAATTTACAATGTCAGGTATTTGAAATGGTGAAAGAGCAAATTTTTTTAAACGACTAAATATTTAGTCGTTTTTCTTGCTTGACTAAAAACTTAGTCATGTATTTGTTCCGGACTTTCAACATTACAATTATGCAACTGACAAAAGCTGAAGAACAAATAATGCAGATACTATGGGAACTGGGCGAAGGAATGGTTCGCGATATACGCGATAAGTTTGACGAGCCCAAACCCGCGCGAAATACCGTTTCAACAATTATTCGAGTACTAGAAAGCAAAGGCGTGGTCAGCTACCGCCCCGAAGGAAATGCACACGTGTATTACCCGCTGCTTTCGAAAGGCGAATATTCAAAAAAACAACTGTTTTCGCTTATGAAGAACTATTTTAACAACTCGTTTCCGCAAATGGCCACGTTTTTCGCACGTGAGAACGACCTGACCATTGAGGAGCTTGAAGATTTAATGAAAGAAACCAAACAGGAACTCGAAAACCCCGAAAACGATTAATTATGGAAGCATTGGGTAACTATTTACTGCAAATGGCCTGCTGGCTGGCCGGATTTTGGCTGGTGTATGCGGCATTTTTACGAAATGAAACATTTTTCAAATTGAACCGTTGGTTTTTGCTTACAGGCTTAATTGTATCGGTGCTAATGCCTTTGTTTCCGGTTTATTACAGGACTGAAACCGCAACTACCGATTTTTATGCATTGAGCACCATGCTTCGTTATTCGCAGGCAACAGAAATA
The DNA here is from genome assembly GCA_035380005.1 of Prolixibacteraceae bacterium. Taxonomy (GTDB): domain Bacteria; phylum Bacteroidota; class Bacteroidia; order Bacteroidales; family Prolixibacteraceae; genus Roseimarinus. The sequence goes on from DAOSWJ010000454.1 coordinate 748, forward strand.
AGTACCGAAAAACCGGTAAATTACTGGATGCTGGCTTATATTTTTGGTGTTTTAGTTTTTGTATCCAGGTTTCTTTGGCAAACATTCAGGCTTCGGAAAATGCGCAAACAAGTTGATATTGAACAATCGGGCTCGGCCAAAATATACCGGCTCGATACCGATACTGCACCTTTTTCGTTTTTCAGAAATATTTATGTCAGTAAAAATTTGTGTGGCGAGTGCGAGTTGAAAGCGGTTATTGCCCACGAGAAAGTCCACATTGAAGAACGACACTGGGCCGACCTGCTGTTGCTGGAAATGGTCCGCGCTGTGCAATGGTTTAATCCATTGCTTATGTTTTATCGAAAGGCAATATTGCAAAACCACGAATACCTGGCCGATACCGGAACCTTGCAAAAAGGGGTGAGTGCACGCACCTACAAGGCTATACTGGCTAATCAAATGTTGGGAGTGCCGGTGTTGCAAATTGCCAATGGCTTTACGCTGTTTAATCCAATTAAAAGAATTACCATGATGAATAAAAATAGAACCAAACCCCAAAAGCGGTTAAAACTTTTGTGGGCTTTACCCGTAGCAGCTATTATAATGACTGCTTTTGCCGAGCCGGTTTATGTACAAACGAATTCGGTAAACGAAACTGAAATTGTTGAGGGAAAAACGATTACCGTTAAAGGAAAAGTAAGCGATGAGAATGGTGAACCTTTGCCCGGAACTTCAATAATAATTGCAGGAACTATTAAAGGCACACTGAGCGATGCCAAAGGAAAATTTGAACTCGAGGGTGTTTTACCCGAAAACGAGCTTGTTTTTTCGTTTGTAGGCTATAAATCGGAATTATTAGAGGCACGTAAAAAAATGAATGTGCAACTCGAACGCCAAACAATGGTTATAAGTTATATTACTGAAGAAGTCACAACACCGCTACCACCATGCCCTCCTCCACCAATAGTAAAATTTGAAGAGATGCCTTCAGGTTTATCGGTGATTTTAGGTGAAAAAACAGGCGATTCGCCTTTAATTATTCTCGATGGAAAAGAATACCAGGGAGATATTAATGATATTGATGTGAATACCATTCAAACACTTGAGGTGTTAAAAGATGCGTCGGCAACTGCAGTTTATGGTAAAAAGGGTAAAAACGGAGTTGTTTTAATAAAAAGCAAAGACAAAAGCAAGAGCCAGGACGAAGAGGTTTTTGTAGTTGTTGAAGACATGCCCTCATTTGTAGGAGGAACTCCTGCATTGAATGCCTATTTGGCAAAAGCA
>DAOSWJ010000455.1:0-2012 GCA_035380005.1 Prolixibacteraceae bacterium
CGATTGTGTTTTGAACGATTCACTTCCCCAATTCGAAACCATGATGTAATCAACAGGTTCTGCTCCGGTAGTGTCGGTTCTGAGCCTGCCGTTTTCGATGCACATTACCAGCCTGTAATAATTTTCGGTATTGGCCTGGTCGTTTATTAAAATATCAAAATTGAAAATCAGGCTTTCGTTTCCGTAGGTATTAATCGAATCATAAAAGTATTGGTAAATGGATGAAGTGTCGATACGCAAAATAGGCATGGGCGCGGGAATGGTGGTTTCGGCACTTACCGCATCAAAACCAGGTGCCGATGCCGTAATTTTGTATGAGCAACCTTGTTTGGCAATTGCATTGGCCGATGTGTAAAAGAACGTAGTGTCGAACTGCTCGCCGCCTTCTTCTTCGTAATATGGGTTTTCTGTAACATGGTATTCGAGCTTCAGTTTGTCCAATTCTTGTCCGTTTTCGTACAAAAAAACTTCGGCATTTTTAACTGCCATTTTCTTTACTTCGTAAATCGATGCATTGCGGTACACCTCTACTTTAATGGTGCTGTCGGGGGTAATTACCGAATTGAGCACCAGTATGGGTTCAATGGTATCGTCGTTTAAATCGATAAATTGCGTGCAGGCCATTTGGCTTAACACAATGAGCAGCAGGTATATTGTTTTATTCTTCATTTTATCAAAAAATTTAAAATTTGAACGAATAGGTTACGGTTGGAATAATGGGTAAAATGCTCACCTTGGCCAGCCGTTTTTTGTAGGTTTCGGTGTACAAGTTGGGCGTTGAAATTACGTAGGGCTGGCTGTAGTCGTATTTCCAATACAAGGCAAAGGGGTTCATTTGGTTGTATGCGTTATACACCGAAATGCTCCAGGTGCGAATGCCCCTTTTCTTTTCTTTATGAAAATTGACCCCCACATCGAGGCGGTGTTGTGCCGGTAAGCGGTAATTGTTGCGCCCTTTGTAATGACTGATTTTTTCTTCCGACAAAAAATATTCTTCGTAATCGATAAATGCCTTCGGATAATGCGAAAACGAAAGTGTGGTGGTGTTTCCGGTACTGTAAATCCAGCTTCCGCCAATGTCGAACCGGTCGCTGAACCGATGGGTAAACACTATGCTGATGTCGTGACGGCGGTCGTACTTGGCCGGGAAAACCTTTCCAAAGTTGATGTTGGGAAACTGCCGTTCCGATTTCGACCATGTGTAGCCTATCCATCCTGTGGTGTTGCCCGTGGTTTTTTCGAGCAAAAATTCGGCACCGTATGCCCAACCTTTGCCCTTATCAACCTTGTCTTCCCAGCTGGTGCTGCCGCTCATAAACGAAGCGCCTTCCACGTACTCAATCAGGTTGTGCATGGTTTTGTAAAAACCTTCAACACTAAGGCTTAATCCCATTTTTAAGTTGATGTTAGTGCCCATCGCTAGTTGATCGGAGACAGGCGGGGTGTAGGTTTTGGTAGCGGGCACCCAAATGTCGGTGGGTAGGTTGATGCCAGAGTTGTAAAGCAGGTGAACAAACTGTGCCATGCGTGAGTACGAAGCTTTTACACTCCAGTTTTGTCCGCCCTTAAACCGTGCAGATACACGGGGTTGAGGATAAAAAAACATTTCGTTATCGGTATGAAATGCTGTTAGGTTAACTCCTGCATTAATTTTAAGGCGTGGGCCAATCTCAAAATCGTCTTCAATATAAAGCTGTAACTCGTTGGTATTGATGTTGTAATTGCCATAGCTGGTATCTATTTTTGCCGCATTGTTGTAATCCGATTGGTAAACCTGCGTGTAGCCCGGTGTAAAATAATGATTGGTATAATGCAGCCCGAACTTCACCGCATGATTGACGACAGGAAAATAGTCAAAGTCGACTTTTGCAGCCAAATCGCGTATGGCCGAGTGGTACAAAAACGACTCTTCCGATCGCTTGTTGGTTTTCATGTAATTGGTTATATTATTCATGCCAGTATCGAAAAAATAATGGCTGAACGTGGCGGTGGTATTGCTAAAAAGTTTTGGT
>DAOSWJ010000456.1:0-2011 GCA_035380005.1 Prolixibacteraceae bacterium
ATTCGTTTCCCAAAATCGGGAGGACAAAATCTTCGGTTGTAGTTGGGTAAGTTGTGCTTTCGAGCGAAACAAAAGTGCCCGGTTTCATATTTTTCCCAATTGCCACACAAGCCGTTTCGATATATGTCATATCGGGTTTTTTGAAACGGTCGAGCGGAGTTGGTACGCAAATAATTATTGCATCGCAACTGTTTAATTCGCTGAAATTAACAGTTGCTTTTAGGTATTTTCCACTCACAACTTTCTGAAGGTCGGCATTTTGCACGTCGGAAATGTAGTTTTGGGCATTGTTTACACGCGCCACTTTTTCGGCCGACAAATCAAAACCAATTACTTTCACCTTTTCGAGTGCAAAAGCAACAGCCAAAGGCAAACCCACGTATCCCAATCCGATTATGCCCACTGTAATGGTTCGATCTTGAATTTTGCTGAGTATGTTTTGCTTATTCTCCATATTTACTCAATATTTTTACAAAGGTAACAAAGCCCCATTGTTAAGAATATATTTTTCACCTGTTTCGGGGCAAATCAAATCGGGGCCCAACACCACGCCGGAACGGCTTACCCAGCCGGTTTGCCTTGCCGGAATTCCCAGCATAAGCGCATAAGGTTTTACATCACTTGTTACAACAGCTCCGGCTCCAATTAGCGCGTATTCGCCAATGCTTACTCCACATAAGATTGTAGCATTTGCGCCAATGGTAGCGCCTTTTTTAACGCGGGTTTCCTTGTACTCGGTTTTCCGCTCGATAAAAGCACGGGGATTTGTAACATTGGTAAACACGCAACTTGGACCACAAAAAACATCATCGTCGATAATCACAGCATCGTAAAGGCTTACATTATTTTGAACCTTTACACCATTGCCAATACGGGCTTTACTGCCAACAAAAACGTTTTGCCCCAGCACACAATTTTGGCCAATTATGGCATTAGGCATTACATGACAAAAGTGCCATATTTTTGTACCAACTCCAATTTTAGCACCTTTATCGACACAGGCTGTTTCGTGAATGTATGTTTCCATAAATGGCTATTTTTTTGAAATGTATTCTATTCAATAATTATAATGACTAATGACCATTGACTATTTGAATTATAACATTTGCTACCTCTTCAACCTCCTCATTGGTAATAAAACCATGCATAGGCAATGACAAAACACTTTCAGAAAGCAATTGGGCAACTTCAAACTTATCATTTAAAGGCACCACATCTGCAAAGGCTTCTTGTAAGGGCAATATTATGGGGTAATGCACTGTTGTGGGTATTCCTATTTCTTTCAGCTTTTGTTGCACTTCATCACGATTTTCGACACCAATGGTATATTGCGCCCAAACGCTGATGTTTTTATCGCTAACTTCGGGCAACATCACTTTGTTGTCGAGCAATTGCGAATATTTTAGAGCGGCCATTTGGCGAGTAATAATTTCTTCTTCAAAGTGCTTCAACTTAACCCGTAAAATAGCTGCCATAATGGTATCCATACGTCCGTTAATGCCAATGCGCTTATGCACATACCGTTTTTCTTGTCCGTGCGAACGAAGCATTTTCAATTTTGCAGCCAAATTATCATCAGCGGTAAAAACAGCACCTCCATCGCCATAGCAACCAAGCGGTTTAGCCGGAAAAAAACTGGTAACAGCCACATCGGTGAGCGAACACGAGCGTTTGCCATCGTAAATAGCACCAAACGATTGAGCTGCATCTTCGATCACCCACAGGCCTTTGCGTTGGGCAATATCGTTTATTACATCGAAATTGGCGCACTGACCGAAAAGCGAAACGGCAATAATGCCACGGGTTCGAGCAGTTAGTTTTGCTTCAATTTTACTTGCATCGATGTTAAAATCGATAGGCGAAACATCGACAAACACAGGTTTAGCTTTAAGTAAACTGATCATCGATGCCGAAGCGAAAAAACTAAAAGCAGGGCAAATAACCTCATCGCCAGGTTGCAGTTCGAGTGCCATTAGAGCCAACAGCAGTGCATCGGTACCCGAGCTGCAAG
>DAOSWJ010000457.1:0-2009 GCA_035380005.1 Prolixibacteraceae bacterium
ACATTACGCCAAATACCCGAAGTTACCAAACGAGGGCCCCAGTCCCAACCATAATGAAAAGGCGCTTTACGTGTAAACACATTGGTTCGTTCGTTATTTGGAGCCTGTTCGTTTACTGCTGGTATCAAGTAATCAATTTGCTGTAGCTTTTCTAAACCACGTTTCACGGGTGAATCGAAAACAACTCTAAGATTGTTCGAACCTTTAAACAATTTGCTTTTCACATCAACAATGTGACCTACAAACATATTGTCGGATTGGAGAATAAGACTATCGTTCAAAAATACCTTTGCATAAGTATCAAGGCCTTCAAATTGAAGCACTACCCTATTGTTTTGCAATACTTTTTTATCGACAAAAAAACGTGTACGGTATTCCCAAGCTTCGTTTTCAATCCATTGTAAATCGTTCTCGTTCAAACGGTAATGAGGATCGTTTATTTTTCCGTTTGCTAATAAATCGGCATGAACTGTACCAGGTACTTTTGCTGGCAACCAATCGTTAGTGCCAACCATAGCAAACTCCCAGTTTTGATCAATATTTTTTTCAAACGGGACCTTAGACTGAGGCACGTTGCAATTAGTAAAGGCCACTATAAACAATACAAGAACAAGAATATATCGCATGGTTTTATGGTTTAATTTAGAATTTATACCTGGAGCTTTTTACAAACCTTTCTTCAAAAAATCCTCAAAAACAATATCTTCGTAAGTAACATCCATTTCATAAGACTCACCATCGGGAGTGATAATGACATGATAAGGAATGCTGTTTTTATTGTAATCGGCCATCAATATATCGAGGTTTTTACGTCCCATTGTTTTAAGCTCACGACCATCAATTGCCGATACTGCCCATTCATCTTCGGGTAACGAGGTTCTGTCGTCGGTATATAATGCGATAATAACATATTCGTTTTGTAATAAACTTAAAACATCGGGATTTGTCCATACCGAATTTTCCATTTTTTTGCAATTAGCACATGCATGCCCCTTAAAGACTACGAAAGCAGGTTTATTTTGTTCTTTAGCACAAGCTAATCCTTCAGCTAAATCGAAATATCCATTTAAACCGTGAGGCAAATGCAATTTATCGGCATATTTTGGGGTGCCGCATAAATCATTTTCAGGTTTCGAAGAAATACTTGCAGCAGATAATGATACTTTATTAGCCGATGGAGGTGGCAACAAAGCCGATACCGATTTCAGCGGTGCACCCAATAAACCGGTAAACAAATAAATTGTAAACGAAAAGGTGATTAATGCCAACATTAAACGTCCTACACTTATATGTTTAACCTCACTATCGTGCGAAAACCTTATTTTGCCAAGGAAATAAAACCCTAGCAATGCAAAAATACTGATCCAAACAGACAGGTAAACATTGCGGCTCAACAAATTAAAACCGTAAACCTGATCGATATTGCTTAAGAACTTCAAACCAAAGGCCAACAAAATAAAAGCAAAAACCACCTTTATCGAATTAAGCCATCCGCCCGATTTTGGTAACTTTTTAAGTGCCGACGGGAATATTGCTAACAGTGTAAAGGGTGTAGCAAAGGCCAATCCGAAGAAAAACATGCCCATCAAAGGTTGAATACCCCCACCCTGAACAGCTTCGATGATAAGGTAACCGATAAAAGGCCCGGTACACGAGAACGATACAATTACAGTAGTTAATGCCATAAAAAAGGCACCCAAGAAACCACCTTTATCGGCTTTTGCATCGGCCTTATTGGCCAGGCTGCTTGGCAAAACCAACTCAAACAAACCAAAAAACGACAAGGCAAATACCAAAAACAATACAAAGAATATTGCATTGGGAATCCAGTGCGTGCTTAAAATACTGCCAACATTTGGCCCAAAAACACCAATCGAGAACAAAGCGCCCAACAACGTATATATCAACACAATTGAAAAGCCAAAAAACAATGCTGTTTTAATGGCAGCACTTCTGTTTCCACTACCTCGCATAAAAAACGAAACAGTCATCGGAATCATCGGAAAAAC
>DAOSWJ010000458.1:0-2006 GCA_035380005.1 Prolixibacteraceae bacterium
CATTTCCGATTTTGGAAACAACACAGCCAGCATCCAATTGCTCGAAGGCAATGGTGTATAGTACATTATCCGATCGACACCATTTAAGGTGCTTACAACAAAAGCAGTGTTGCCTTTTTGCATTTCGCGACCAATTTCGCGTAACTGGGGGTTATTCAGCTCCTCGGCCACACTAAATACACTTTCATTCATGATCCAATCTTTGTTCGGATGAGTTATAAAAGTGCCGTTACGCGACAATACCGAAGCATATCCGCTTTCAAGAATTTTAACTTCGGAAATAATTTGGGTGAACCAATCGAGCTCCAAATCCATTGTAATTACTCCTGCCGGCACTTTTTGGCCATCGACCATTGCGCTAAACGGAACAGAATAGGTTGTCATTAACGCATTGCCACCACCAGTATCGAAATACGGCTCAGACCAATACGGCTTGCCCAACCTCATGGGTATTTGGTACCAGTCCATCACAAAATATTCGTAATTGGGATTACCCAACTGAATGGTTTTTAGAGTATCGTTTTCACGATAGGTATATGGCGAAAAATATTTGCCTTTTTGCTTAAAAAAATTCGGTTCGAAAGCAATTGCACTACCAATAATTTCGCTGTTATTGGCAACAATCCTGCGTGTGATAGCATATATTGAATCGGCATTAAGAGTAGAATGTTCAATAATTGACTGATAATTATTGGCAATTTTCGTAATGGGCAACAACACCTGTTCAGTTTTGAATACCAACTGATTAGCCACAGCTTCGGAGTTATTGTAAGCCATTTTTTCGAGTTGATGTTTCGAAAAGAAATAGAATGCCCCGAGCGAAATAAGGAACAAGGCAACACAAAATGCAAGCACGTAATATACGATGCGCGATGCCAACGATTTATTAATATTTAACTCCATGGGCTTATGGTTTATTAATTATTGAATGATGAAAATCGGTAAAAATAATTTTGTTTTTTACGTATCCGCCTTCTACCAATATGGCCTGTGTTTTGTAAAAATCGGTTTCGGCCAGCTCGCCAACTGCTACATTTTTATTGCCCACATCCATAAGTTCCAATACTTTATGCAACATCCACTGCTGGTGCACCCTATTGGTTGGCACATGGTTTTCTTTCATTATTCGTAAAACCACATCAATTGTTTCATCAAAATTATCGGCAACATATTGCCATCCTTTAAAAGTAGCTTTTACAAATTTTTCGAAATCGGCACTTCGTTCATTCAACGTTGAATTAAGGCAGTATAATCCATCTTCGGGTATGTTATAACCATAATCGGAAAAGAAGAAAGTATTGAGTTCGCAGGAATCGATACCCGCGTTAATTATCTGGTAATATTCATTGTACCACATAACGGTAAGCGCATCGATACCATCGACCATAAACATGTTGATTGTTGAAAGGATGGGAACCCATTCAACCGAATAATTCTGGGAACTTACAAGTGCCTTGCCAACCTCGTCGAAACCGCTTTGCCATACACCAATGCTTTTGTTGTTCAAATCGGAAAGTTTTTCAAGGCCTCTTTCTTTTTTGGAAACAAACATTAATGCCGAATTTTGCGAAAGTTGAGCAATGTTTACCAAATCGACACCATCGTTTTTTGCTGATATTGCAGTAATCAGGAACAAAGAAATGATATCGGAACTGCCTTCGTTTAAACTCTGAATTGCATTTACAGATGCCGATGGGTGCACTATTTTTACGTCGAGACCTTCGTTTTTGTAAAAACCTTTTTCGAGTGCCATATAATAACCGGCAAATTGCGCTTGCGGCAACCAGTGCGGAGTAAATGTAAGGCTTGGCTGCTGTGCTTTAAGCACTATACTTAAAAATAAAACCAAAAATACTGAAAAAGTTTTTCGGTACATAGGCGGTTATTTTTGTGAGTTTGTGTAAAGGTAAAAAAAATAGGTTATTCTGAATATAAAATTCCGTTTTGAAAAGCGTTTTTTTTGATAAGAACTTGATTGATCTAAACAGTTAACATTTCAATTATCA
>DAOSWJ010000459.1:0-2002 GCA_035380005.1 Prolixibacteraceae bacterium
TAGCATACTTTGCGTAAACGTATCTTTTTGAAAACCTTCATTTGTCGTTTACCATCCTGATCTTCGGGATGATAAGTAAGTTCAACAACTTCATCACGCAGCACTTTTGCCTTTCCTTTTTTTCGGTAATGCACCCGTTTTACTTCAACAACTTCATAAACCGCGTTCTTCTTCAAGCGGGTAACAAAGTAAACTTGTTGGGTGGTCCATAAGGCAAATTGGTGATAGTAGTTGTAGGCTTTGTCGAACACAATCATACTGTGCGATATCAATTCCAGGCTTTTCAGGAAGTTTTTGTCGTGAACTTTGGCTGCCGTTATTTTGACAAATCGGCCAACCGACTGCACTGCATCAATAAGCATATGAACTTTTAATCCGCCTTTCTTTTTACCGTCCCCTTTGGGATTTCGGCCAACTCCTTTTAAGATGTCGCTAAACAAGCGGATTGTTGTTGAATCGATTAAAAGGATCTCCTTAAAAGTTAAACCATATGTTCGGCTGTCCGACAAAAACGACTTGTATTTGTCAACCAATGAAAAATACAAGTCCTCGAAAAAAAGGTTGTCCCGGTTTCTTAATCCATCGCTGGCGGTACTTTTGGCAGGTGCTTTTTCTAATCCAAGATGGTTCAGCTTGCCTCCCAAAGCCCGTAGCCCTTCACAGATTTCGGTCATCGAATCGCACCGGCTTAAAATACCAAACAAAATGGTGATTAAGTGCGTCCTGCTCTTAAATGCTTTATAATACCGGTCGCTGTCGTGCGCCATTATTATCGATGATATGTTGACTTATTCTATCAAATTGACAACCTGTTTGAAAATCGGCTGTCCGACAAATTTTATTTCCTTAATTTTACCCATGTTGTAAAAAGTTTTTCGCAAAATCAATTTACAACTTTGAAGGGAAACCGTAAGGGAGTACCTTCTTTTATTTAGTTTAGTCGGACACTAGTGAAAATAAATAAACAATCATAAGAAAACACAGCGATACGGTGACACAGCAAAAATAAACTCAGCGTTCTCTGCGAATTTCTCCGTTTTCTCTGTGGTTAAAGCATATATAAATGTAAAACAAACCAAAATTCGTATGTCCGCTACTGGTAGTGGCCGACATGCAACGTGCCCGCAATTTTTACGAAACCGTGCTCGAACAAAAAGTGATCATGGACTTTGGCGAGAACATTACTTTTGAAGGCAATTATGCCCTGCACTTGCAAAGCCATTATGCTCAGCTTATCGATGGCAAAGAAATAGTTACAGGTACCAACAATTTCGAAATTTATTTTGAGTTCGACGATATTGAAGCATTCAACCAACGCTTGGTCGATTACGGTGTTGAGTTTGAGCACCCCATGCGCGAACAACCCTGGCGGCAACGCGTGGTGCGCTTTTTCGACCCCGACCATCACATTATTGAGGTTGGTGAGTCGATGGAGCACCTTTGCTACCGCTTGCACACCGAAGGAAAAACCAATACCGAAATTGAAAAAATTACCATGATGCCAGGGGAATTTGTAAGATTAGCTCTAAAAAAATAAGGAACACAAATTTGTATTCCTTATTTAAGAAGTATTTTTTTTCGATTAAAAAAATCGTCTTTTTAAAATTATTCCCATGCCAATTAAAGCAAAAACAATTAAAATGTAATTGATATTAAATGGCACAACAGGGTTAGAGAGTATTACAAATGGAATACCTTGTCCGGTATATGTGTTGCCGTCTATTGCCGGATTCCATGACGAACCTGACGAAATATATTGAATAGCATTACCTGTAGTGGTAGATCCAGTAATTGTGATTGGGGGGCACCATGGGCCAGAACCTAAAGAACCATTCATTTGTATTGCCAGCCAATATGTGCCTGCTGGTAGCGAAGTGTTTATTTCGCAGGTACATTCCATTATTGGGCGATCGGTGTTTGTGCCAGAAGCTGATTCAGTAACTCTGTAGATGCCCGACCATGTAGATGAAACCATTCTGTTGGTTGTCATATTGCCCCAAAC
>DAOSWJ010000460.1:0-1988 GCA_035380005.1 Prolixibacteraceae bacterium
AGGGAATTTGGTATTGTCTGAAATGAGGGTCGTGAACTTTTGGCTTGAATAATCGAAGCTTGAGAGGCCGCCTTCGGTGCCAACCATCAAAAAACCGCGCTTGTCGTTGATAAGCGATGATACAAAGTAATTCACAATTTCGTTCTGAATGCCGGGTGTCTCAAGGTTGATGCGCTGAATTATCGGCGTTTTTGCTGAAGTGTTGATGCGGTTTAATCCTCCGCCCCATGTGCCCACCCATAAATATCCGCTGTTGTCGCGTACCATCGAGGTAACATAATCGCTGCTGAGGGTGCTTGTGTTGAATGCACTATAAGTATAATGTGCAAATGCTCCTGTTTTATAATTTAAACGGTTTAAGCCACCACCGGCAGTGCCTACCCAAAGCCATTCTTTTTCTTTTAAAATTGAATTGATGGTGTTTTCATTCAGGCTGTTGGGGTTGTTGGGGTCGTTGGCATAAAATTCAAATTGATTCTGAAAAACATTGAATTTATTGATGCCCCCTTTTTCGGTTCCGATCCAAACATTCCCGTATTCATCGCAATAAATGGTGTTGATAAACTTGTTGTTCAGCTTAAAATGATCGGGTCCTTCCTCGGGGAAAGCAAAAAATTTGCCCGCATAAGTATCGAATAAATGTAAGCCGCCCAAAGTGCCAACCAAAATTTGCCCGTTGGCATCTTCGCGAACTTTGTTTATGGTATTGTGTGTGAGCGTGTTGTGTGTGTTCGGTTCATTGAAATACCACTCGGGCTCGTTGTTGTTGTACCAAAACACGCATAAGCCCATGTAGGTCGAAAGGTACAAATCGCCCTTGCTGCTTTCAAAAATATCGTTAATGAAATTGTTTTGGGGCAAAGTTCGGCCATTATGGGTAGCTTGAAATTGATTGGTTTTGGGGTTGAATACCAATGCTTGGTTTTGGGTGCCAAGGTACAAAGTCCCTGTTGGCGAAAGGTAAACTACATTCACATTGTTATTGGTAAGGTTTTGGTTTTCGATTGAATAATGTTTTGTGATTTCGTAACTTTTGCTTTCATTTCGGGTAAGCTGAAAAAGGCCGTTGTTTGAGGTGCCCACCCACAGCCATTCATTTTGGCAAACAATTGAAGTGATTTTGTTGATGTCATTATCGGTATTTGGTGAACTCCATTTTACGACATACCCAAGCTGAGGGTCGTAATACGAAAGCCCGTTCGACGATCCTATCCATACCCGTTTGTCCAAGCCGGGCTCAATCGTGCTGATCATGTTATCGGGCAATGAGTTGGTGTGATGATCGCCCGATTTAAACAATTCAAAAGTATATCCGTCGTAACGGCAAATCCCGTTGCTGGTGCCAAACCACATAAACCCGTACCCGTCTTTTGCAATGGCATTGATGGTGTTTTGCGGCAGCCCGTCTTCAATTAACAAATATTGAAAACGGTAATTATTGGCTTGCTGGAAATTGGTGAATCCGTTGAACCACATAAATATGAACAAGAGGCATAGCTGTAGGCTTAATTTATTCATACATGAACGGTTGTTTGTTGAATGATTATTTACGAGCCACCTAAAGGTAACTATTTTCAATCATTTCTTTTTTGGGTTAATGTAGAAAAATGAGGGGCAACACTACAAATATAAGCGATAGAAAATCAGGCCGAGTTTAGTTTGTTGTTTTTTAAATCGATTTATCTATTTGTCCACCCCAAATATCTATCAGTGCACCGTGCTCAGAAAGGTTAAATCTACTTTTATCGAACAAAATTTTATGAAGTGCATTTTTGTGCACACCTAATGTAAATCATTAATAGTGAAAAAGTAATTAGTCTAATCAAATCTAACTTTCTGAAATATGAAACGAGAACGTAATAAATTATCATTGGTTCTGACGATAAGCGCTTTCGTGCATGTTTCATACAGCTTTAAAAAATTAATTATTAACGTATGAAACAACTAAACTGATCAGGTGCGCTATATACGCAGCAATTTTGGTAGTA
>DAOSWJ010000461.1:0-1979 GCA_035380005.1 Prolixibacteraceae bacterium
TGCATTGGTGTGAATATTCACGCCGTACGACAATAATTCTGTTTCGATAAAGCCGGCAGTTTCAGCTTCCATAATGGCCATCACGTGGGGCATCATCTCCACCACACTAACGTTGAGTCCGCGTTTTACAAGGGCTTCCACCATTTCGAGGCCAATGAATCCACCGCCTACAACCACCGCATTCTTTGGATTTTTTTCGTTCAGGTGGTTGGCAATTTTGTCCATATCGTCTAATGTCCACAAGGTGAAAACATGATCGAGGTTGGAGCCCGACAAGGTTGGTTTAACAGGGCGACCGCCTTGAGCCAGTATCAACTTGGTGTATCCGAAGGTTTTCGATTCGCCGTTGCGTGTGTCGAGGGCTTTTACCACATGTGCCTCGCGGTCGATGCTGGAGACTACTGTATTGGTATGTACTTCAACACCATATTGCTCGTTAAAGCTTTCGGGGCTTTGCAATATTAACTTCGAACGGCTTTTGATATCGCCGCCAATGTAGTATGGCAAGCCGCAGTTGGCAAACGAGATATCGGGCCCGGCTTCGAGCATCACTATTTTTGCCGATGGAGAGATTCGGCGTGCTTTTGCAGCTGCTGTAGCACCTGCTGCTACTCCTCCTATGATGACAATTTTTTCCATATTTTTCAGTCATTTGTCATTAGTCATTTGGAAAGAAATCGCTTTTCTAATGACTAATGACTTTTTTCTATTTCTGTTTCTCTATTTCTTTTAACAAAAAATCTTTTGTTTTAACGCCCACAAAGCGGTTCACTTCTTTTCCATTTTTAAATAGAATGAGGGTTGGAATGCCGCGTACTTTGAAATTTGTGGCAAGGTTTTGATACTTTTGTACATTCACTTTACCCACAAAAGCTTTTCCATCGAGTTCGGCAGCCACTTCGTTAAGGATGGGCGCCATCATTCTACATGGGGCGCACCATTCTGCCCAAAAATCAACCAGCACCAAACGGTTCTTGGTTTGCTGCTGAAAGTTTTTATCGGTAAGGGTTAAAATCTTTTCGTGGTCGGCCACCAATGGTGTGTTTTTGATTTTCCGCATGGCTATCCAGCGCAAAGCCACAAACGCCACAATTAATGAAACTAAAATGATTAAAGCGATCTTCATATCTTTAAAATTTTAAGTCATTGGTCATTAGTCATTAGTGTATAAAACCATTGACTACTGACTTATTTATTATTTCTTCAATTTCCTCTTTCGTTTTTATCCCCCAGCTTTTAATAAGCAACTCGCCATCTTCATAAAAAAGCATGAACGGTACTTTTGCTTCGGGCATGTCAGCAAACAGTTCGCACACAACATGAGATTCGGGATTATCGAATTCCATGTCGAAAAACTTCACTGTTGGACATTCGGTTTGCAGGGCTTCGAGCACACGGTAAACCGGAATTGAAAACTCGCCCATGCGCCCGCACACAATTACAACTTGCCCGCTTTCAGCAATTATTCGTTGAAATTCGGTAGCTGTTTCGATATGTTTTAAATTAGTGTACAACATGCTTTTAATTGTATTTTAATACAACACTGCAAAGCTACAACCCTTACATTTCCTGCTAAAGCAAAACGGCTTTGGGCACAACAAGCTTCGGGTTGATTTAGCTCAAGTTTTTTGTTGAGATAATTCTATCTTTACAACTTCAATTATTGAAAACTATAATGAAGACCATTATTCATACCGACAGCGAATTTATTTGCGACATTCAGGCACCATGTTTCCAAACGCTTTCGACTGAAGAGGCCGATCTGGTGCGGAGCAGCAAAACCCAAATTTTGTTTCGAAAGGGTGATAACCTCACCAAACAAGGGGCATTTACCTCGTACACCCTATTCTTGATTAAGGGCTTGGCTAAGCAGTATATCGAGGGCGAAAACAATAAAAGCTACAATCTGCGCATTATTCGTCCAGGTGAATTCGTTGGTTTGTCGGCTATTTTTCAAAGCAATACTTTTAACTACTCGT
>DAOSWJ010000462.1:0-1963 GCA_035380005.1 Prolixibacteraceae bacterium
TAAAAACAGATAAAGTTGATGCCATTATGCTCGACAATATTTCAGCACAAGTAATAGTAAGGCAAAACCCCGATTTGACCATTTTTCACAACGACTTTTTTTATACCCCGCTTGGCATTGGCTTCAACAAAAAAAACCCTCAACTAAGGCTCGAATTCAATGAATTCCTTCAGAAAATAAAAAACGATGGCACGTACGACAAGATGCACGAACGATGGTTCACAAACGACGCTGAGAAAACTATAATGCCCGAAATTGATATAGCAAGCGGCCAAGAGCAAATCACAGCCGGAGTTGCGATTGGCGATTTGCCCTATGTAAGCTATTCAAACGGCAAATATGTTGGTTTCGACATTGAAATGCTCCAGCGTTTTGCATTAGCCAATAATTATCAGTTAAAAATTATTACCCTCGAGTTTGCATCCTTAATAGCTGCCTTGCACTCGGGAAAAGTAGATTTAATAGCCGATGGTATTTCGATAAGCGAAGAACGTGCAAAAAAAATTGATTTCTCGGAACCTTATGCTGATTTCAGATCGGCACTTGTGGTGGCAAAAAAGAACACATTAATTAATACAACAATCAATAACGAAAGCAAAATTTCGTTTTTTGAATCAATTTCAAAAAGCATTCATAGTAACATTATTACCGAAAAACGCTATTTACTTATTTTAAATGGTCTCAAAACAACGTTCATTATTTCGGTTTTTGCTGCATTATTGGGTACACTTATTGGAGCGCTACTGTGCTTTTTGCGCATGTCGAAAAACAAAATCACAAACAGAACAAGCGCTTTGTTTATCGATTTAGTTAGGGGCACACCGGTTCTGGTTTTACTAATGATTATCTTTTACGTGGTTTTTGCTTCGGTAAACATCAGCCCTGTTTTGGTGGCGGTAATTGCTTTTGGAATCAATTTTGGCGCTTATGTGTCCGAAATGTTCCGTTCATCAATAATTAGTATCGACAAAGGTCAGCACGAAGCCGGCATTGCATCGGGGTTTACCCAAACACAAACATTTATTCACATAATAATGCCGCAAGCACTTCAACGTGTAATTCCGGTTTATAAAGGTGAATTCATTTCGTTAATAAAAATGACATCGATTGTTGGATACATTGCCGTTCAGGATTTAACTAAAGCCAGCGATATTATTCGCAGCCGCACTTTCGATGCTTTTTTTCCATTGCTTATGGCCGCAGTGCTTTACATACTTATAGCCGGCATATTTACCTGGCTGCTAAGCCGTATCGAAATTTCAGTCGATCCAAAAAGAAGAAAAATTAAAAAAACTCAGGAGGTAAAAGCATGATAAAAGTTGAACACTTGTCGAAACACTATGGCGACTTGGTTGTATTGAAAGACATAAATGCCGAGATTGAAAAAGGTGAAGTAATTTCAATAATTGGCCCATCAGGAACAGGTAAAAGCACTTTTTTACGTTGTTTGAACTTGCTCGACCATCCCAGTGGTGGTCAAATTTATATCGACAATGTACCATTGTTGCACAAAAAGACCAATGTTGCACAAATAAGGCAACACATGGGCATGGTGTTTCAATCGTTTAATTTGTATGCCCATCTTACCGTGCTTGAAAACCTCACCATTGGGCCTATTAAATTGCTGAAAAAGAAAAAAAGCGAAGCCGAAAGCAAAGCCATTGAGCTATTGAAACTTGTGGGCTTGGCCGAAAAAGCGTATGCATTCCCCGATGAGTTGTCGGGAGGCCAAAAACAACGAATTGCCATTGCACGTTGCATGGCCATGGAAAGTGAAATAATTTTGTTCGATGAGCCAACATCGGCTCTCGACCCTACAATGGTTAGCGAAGTTTTGGCTGTAATACGACGTTTGGCACGCGAGGGAATGACTATGTTAATTGTTACCCACGAAATGGAATTTGCCCGTAATATTTCATCGAGGATATTTTATATGGACGAAGGAATTATCTACGAACAGGGT
>DAOSWJ010000463.1:0-1944 GCA_035380005.1 Prolixibacteraceae bacterium
ACAGGTGCAGTGCACCGGAAATTCTTGATGGATTGGTGGAATGGTGGAATGGTGGGTAAATGGGCAATTGGGGTAAATTACAACAGATTCCTCATTCCGCTTCGCTATATTCGGAATGACACTTTGCTCAAACACGGTCATTGTCAGGTGCGGAGCACCGAAATATTTGTAGCACATTAATAATCCGTGAGTAAAAAAGGTGCGGCGCACCGAAACTTTATGATATTAACTTATAATTTCGCCGGCCCATAGTTTCTGTAAAAAAGTGCGCCATGGCAGCACCAATACATCATCCATTTGACGGGGATAAGGGTCGTTTGTTACCAGCAATTTCTTTTTCACAGTATATTCTTCAGAAAAACGATGTAATCCTTTAGCATGGCGCGGATTGGCATTGCTTGTTGATTTGGTTTCAATAGCAACTTCGTGGTCGCCTAACACAAAATCGATTTCAATTTGTGAAGCAGTTCGCCAATAATACAATGGATATTGAATTCCGGAATAATGGCTGTGGGCCAGCATTTCCATATAAATAAAATGTTCGAACGCGTTACCAAACATTTCGCTTCCCTGTTCAATTCTCCCTCTTTTCAACAGGTAATTTACAATTCCAACATCGAAATAATAAAATTTTGGGGCAAGAATAACCCTACGTTTTGGCCTTTTTTGAAACGACGGCAGAAATCGTCCGGTCAATGTATCTTCAAGTATCTGAAAATATTCTTTAATGGTTGGTGAGCTTACACCACATTCAGATGCAATATTTGTATAATTTACCATTTCTCCATTTGAAAATGCTGCAATTTCGAGAAAACGTGAAAAAGTTGAAATATTTCTAATTCTGGCCTCGGCGATAATCTCATCGCGTAAATAATTACCGATATATGCCGAAATCATTTTTTTCGGATTATCAGAAATATAATGGCGAGGCAACAATCCGTTGTTCAAAGCACGCAATAAATCAAAATCGGGAATTTCGGCACTAACCAACGGAAATAACTCATACCGAAGCGCACGGCCACCCAGCAAATTTGCTTGCGAACGAATAACTTTTCTCGGACTGGATCCACTTAAAACAAAACGAGTGTTACTGTTTTCAATTAGCCAGTGGATTTCATCAAGAAGGATCGGTATTTTCTGAATCTCATCAATAACTACCGGGTTTGCATGAGCATTGGCCAGAATTATCTCTCTAAGTTGAGCCGGATTCCGCTGTAAACGTTCAAAAACATCGGTTTGAAGTAAATCGAAACAAAGAGATTCGGGATATAGCTTTTTCAACAAGGTACTTTTACCTGTTTGCCTGGCACCCCATAAAAAGTAACTCTCACCTAATGAATCTTCAAAAAATTGCCGTCTTAAATACATGATTATTTAAACTTATACTTTAAATTATCAGAATAATTCAAAACAAATATACTAAAATAAACCAAAGACTGCATTTAAAGAATTAGTTTTTGCAGTTTAATTGGAACGATTTAGTGGTAAGGTTAAGGTTGAGAGGGTTGTCAAGTTGTCGTTGTTTGATGCTACGCTGCGCTTCGCGTTTGACGGCTGCGCCTGTTTGAGGTTGAGCCCCGATAGCTATCGGGGGAGGTTAAGGCTGAGGTTAAGGTAGCTTGCAAAACAACAACAGATCGCCACGTCGCCTGCGTAAACTGCGGCTCCTCGCGATGACTCGCACTTCGTAAAAAAAGGGGAAAAGTAATGGCGGCTGCGCCGCCATTACTTTTCCCCCTACCCCGCCAAACAAAGCTCGTCATCGCGAGGAGCCAACCGAAGGAAGGCGACGTGGCGACCCCTTGATGTTACGTAGCGCAACCATCAAAGCAAAAAATCGACGTGGCGACCCATTGATGTTACGTAGCGCATACTTAAAGGCTAACGCCGTTTGATGCTACGCTGCGCTTCGCGTTTGACGGCTGCGCCTGTTTGAGGTTGAGC
>DAOSWJ010000464.1:0-1941 GCA_035380005.1 Prolixibacteraceae bacterium
CGATTATGTAGTGGTGAACCATGTCGAACCCGACCATTCAGGCTCGTTGTCGGCACTTAAGTGCAAATACCCCGATATTACCATTGTGGGCAACAAGAAAACGTTTCCCATGTTGGAGAATTTTTATGGCATTACCGAGCAAACCATTACCGTTAACGATGGCGACGAGCTCGATTTGGGCAAACATAAGTTGAATTTTTATACCATCCCGATGGTGCACTGGCCCGAGAGCATGGTTACTTTTGAAAGCACTACCGGAATATTATTTTCGAACGATGCTTTTGGCAGCTTTGGTACGCTCGACGGTGGTGTTTTCGACGATCAACTTAACCTTTCATTTTACGAAGAGGAAGCCATGCGTTACTTTACCAACATTGTCGGCAAATATTGTCCGCATACCCAACGCGCTTTGGTTAAGCTAGAAGGTTTGACCATTCAACAAATTGCCCCTTCGCACGGCCTTATTTGGCGTAGTCATATACCATATATTATTGAGAAATACCAAAAATGGAGCAGCTATACCACCGATAAAGGAGTGGTAATTATTTTTGGATCGATGTACGGCAACACCGAAAAAATGGCCGATGCTATTGGTCGTCAGTTGGCTTTGCGCGGTATTACCAATGTACGCACTTACGATGCTTCAAAAACCCATGTTTCGCACATTATAAGCGATGTGTTTAAATACAAAGGCGTTATAATTGGCAGTTGTGCCTATAACAACGAAATGTTCCCGAGTGTCGAAAATGCAATTAAAGAGCTGTTGCACAAGGGTATAAAAGATCACTTGCTGGGTGTTTTCGGATCGTACAGTTGGAATGGCGGGGGAGTGAAAAACCTCGAAAAATTTTCCGACGAAATTAAGTGGGAAGTCATAAACCCATCGGTTGAGGAAAAGGGTGCACTTAAACGCGATAAATTTGCTGAGGCTGTACAGTTAGCCAATGCAATGGCCGATAAGTTGCACGAGATTTATGGCGAATAATTGCATTTATTTATAATCGGAAATTAATCGCAATTGGTTGCTGACAACTGAAACTTGCAATGGGTGATAGCCCAAGAATTCGCCGTCGGCTTCGATGCAAATGGGGCTCGAAATGTCGAGTTTCATATCTTGCACTTGGTAAAAATCGAAATATTTGATGGTTTCAACCTTGCCGCCAAAAATTTTAGGCAGACTTACAATCAACTTTCTTTTCGAAATTTTACAAGCCAAGGTTACATCGAGCAATCCGTCGTTGGGTACTGCGTTGGGTAACAGTTTAAAGCCACCGCCCTTAAATTGGCAAACACCTATGGTTAAGTTATATATTTTTGTATCAATTATTTGGTCGTCGAGGTGAATAAGGCTTTCAACATTTTTGTGTGATAAAAGCGATTTCACTAGCCCTAAAATATAGTCGCTTTTGCGCGATTTGCCTTTTTCTTTATTGGGCAAAATGTATTTTACTACCCGAGCATCGAAGCCAATACCTACCGAATTGATAAAAAAACGTTGCTGTGTGCCGTTGTTCTCATCCTTAAAAATTACCTGTCCAACATCTTGATGAATAATACGGCCTTCCTTTATTTGCTTGATGGCTTCTTTGTAATTGCTTGATATATTGTGTGTTTTGATCCAGTCGTTACCAGTGCCCACCGATATCATACCCAGTAAAATGTCGCTTGAGGGTACTGTGTCTTGCAACATTATGCCGTTTACAACCTCGTGCAAAGTGCCATCGCCCCCAATAACAATGATGTTACGATAGCCACGAGCAATTTTTTCTTTTACAATTTGAATGGCGTGATTTCGGTGTTTGGTTTTTGAAGTATCGAAGCTGAAGCCCTGTTTTTTTAGTTCACTTTTTATTTTCGGCCATAGTTCTTTGGCGCTTTTGCCTCCTGCATTGGGGTTCAGTACCACCAGCCATTTGTCAATCTGTTTATATTCCATCCCCT
>DAOSWJ010000465.1:0-1935 GCA_035380005.1 Prolixibacteraceae bacterium
GTTGAAAGAGTTTTTGATGTTGATGTTTGGGTCGAAAAAATTCGCCAGCAGCGTGAGTTACTATCTCAAGCTTTACAAAAACTGTCAATAGTGCGTAAGGTTTTTCCATCGGAAGCCAATTTTATTTTGGTGCGATTTTCAGCTGCTTCGGCGGTGTTTAATCGGCTGTTGGAGCGGGGTGTTGTGGTTCGTAATCGGAGCAACGAGGTTTTGTGCAATAATTGTTTGCGCATTTCGGTGGGTTCAGCACCGGAAAACAGCTTGTTGGTGGCTGTGTTGAAAGAGTTTGAGTTGGAATATGTCGAACGTGTTAAGCAGGAGGTGTAACATGCAAAAGCTTTTATTTATCGACCGCGACGGAACGCTAATCGAAGAGCCCTCAACCGATTTCCAAATCGACTCACTGAGCAAGTTCAAGCTGTTGCCTTGCGTGGTAAGCGCATTAACAAACATTGTCCAACAAGGCGATTATAAGTTGGTTATGGTTACAAATCAAGATGGATTAGGAACGCCCTCTTTTCCCGACAGTAATTTCTGGCCTTTGCAGAATCTGTTGCTCGATATTTTGCAAAGTGAAGGTGTTACATTCGAATCTGTTCATATCGATCGGTCGTTTTCATACGAAAATAGTCCGTTTCGCAAACCCAATGCGGGAATGCTTACAAACTATTTCAACGGAAAATACAATTTGGCCGAATCGTATGTAATAGGTGATCGACTCACCGACTTGGAACTAGCGCGCAACATTGGAACCAAGTCTATATGGTTTGCTTCGCCTCTTAAGAATTGCGAGCCCTTTTCACCGGATTTTATAAGTAGCTCATGGGTCGATATTGCCAGGTTTTTAACACAGAATGAGCGTAAAGCTTTTGTTTGTCGCAAGACGCGTGAAACTGATATTCGTGTAGCGTTGAATCTTGATAAGTCCCAAGCCCCAAACATCGAAACGGGTATTGGATTTTTTAATCACATGCTTGAGCAAATAGGGTTTCACGGGGGATTTATGCTCGATGTGCAATGTGTCGGCGATTTACGCGTCGATGAGCATCATACAATCGAGGATGTGGCACTTGTACTGGGCAATGCTTTTAATCAAGCCATTGGCAATAAAAATGGGTTAAGTCGCTACGGGTTTTACGTTCCCATGGATGAGGCATTGGCACAGGTGGTTGTTGATTTTAGCGGGCGTCCGTTTTTAAAATGGGATGTGCCGTTAACCGGATGTACGGTTGGTGGTATCGATGCCTCATTGTTCGAGCATTTTTTCTACTCATTTTGCCAAAAGGCACAATGTACACTACACATTTCTGCCTCGGGTACGAATAATCACCATGTGATAGAGTCTGTATTTAAGGCATTTGCCAGAGCTTTACGCATGGCGCTTTCGCGGACAAGCATTGGTGGAGTGCCATCGTCGAAAGGTATAATTTAAAATGTAAACAATTATGAATGTGGTGATTATAAAATACAACGCGGGAAACATTCGTTCGGTCTATTTTGCTTTGCGGCGGTTGGGTATCGAACCGTTAATAACCGACAATGTCAAGTTGATTGAAAATGCCGATAAGGTAATTTTTCCCGGGGTCGGCGAAGCTTCAGGCACAATGCGTTATTTGAAAGATAAAGGTCTCGATGTTGTTATAAAGCGGTTAAAGCAACCGGTTTTGGGGATATGTTTGGGGATGCAATTGCTTTGTAGCCACAGCGCCGAAGGCAATACGCCGGGGTTGGGAATTTTCGATGTGGATGTGCAAAAATTTGAACCGAAACAAAATTTGAAAATTCCTCATATGGGTTGGAATAAGGTTGCTGCCAGAGCGCACCGTAATTGGTACAATATCAATGATCAATTTGTATATTTTGTTCATAGCTATTATGTGCCTATCTGCGATTATTCGGTGCTTACAACAGATTATGGCAGCACATTTAGCGCAG
>DAOSWJ010000466.1:0-1928 GCA_035380005.1 Prolixibacteraceae bacterium
ACGCGCCTTTATTTAGTTGGTTGTTCGAAAGGCCATTGTGTTTGAAATAGTGAAGGGTTTTTTGTTCCTGATTCAAACTGGTAAGCCCAAAAGTGCTGGCTATCCAAAGGTTTTCATTATTGTCGGTAACAATTGCTTGTACTACGTTGCTGGTTTCGTTTTGTTGATAGTCGATTCGGCGAAACGTTTCGGTAAATATATTAAATGCATGCAGTCCGTCGCCATCGGTACCCAAATAGAGTAAGGTATCCGATTGTACAAAAATATCCAATATCCTTTCGCTGGGGCAGTTTTTACATCCTTCGGTTTGACTATATTTTTTTGTGGTGTTGCTAGCTGTATTGTAGCGAATAAGTCCAATGCCAATATCGGCAATCCATAAAATCGAATCCTTCATGGCTAAGTCGAACACCGTGTTGCGATACTGATCGTCGGCATCGAAATTAATGCTTGTATATTGAAGTGTTTTTTTGTCGATTTTCTTAATGCCGCCTCCCCATGTGCCGGCCCAAATATAGTTGGGGCTTTCTTCAATAGCAAAAACTGCCTGGCTCCAATCGGTGCCGAATGGAACTTGGGTAAATTTTTGGTTTTTTGGGTCGAAAAAGCTAACGAAACTACCGTCGGTGCCAATCCATATTATCCCGTCGGTGCTCATTTTTAATGTAAGTATAGAATTGCTGTTTAGTCCGTTGTGCTGTTCCGAAAGGTAATTTCTAGTTTCGCCGGTTGTGGGGTTTACCATCCAAAGGCCATTGCCACGTGTTCCAATCCAAAGGTTTTCATTTTGGTCCTTTATAATTGAATAAACGTTGATTGCATTTTCGGAAGAAATATCCGCATTGAGGGTACTAAACATTTTGGGTTGAAGTGATAGCATCGAAAGCCCATTGTTGGTTGTTCCTATCCATAATTTATTGTTTTGCTTGTCGAAATGTAACGAGTTAATAGCATTGGAAACAATGCTGCCCGGTTTATTTGCGTCATAAACAAAATAGCAGAGTTGACTACTCGAAGGGCATAGCTTGAACAGTCCATTTTCCCATGTACCAAGCCAAATGTTATTGTCGTTGTCGATGGCTAAATCGGTTAGCGATGCGTAGTTGAAAAAAGCAGGGGTGTGGCGCAACTGAATTTGAGTGTGCTGTTGCTTGTTTAATTCGAAAAGGTTGCTGTTCCATGTGGCAAAAAGCACGGTGCTGTCGGCCAATTGGCCAATACCCATAATCGATCCAACTTGCTTAAATCCTGCTTGTTCGCGTAGTAACCCATGATAACTTATTTGATCGGTTTGTGGGTCAATCATGAAAACTTCGGCCTTTGTCATTCCTATCCAAATATCGCCTTCGTTATCGCAAAAAATAACATTTACGTTTGAGTTGGTCCGCTTGGCCGGATCGTGTTTTTCTAAATCGAAGTTTTTAATTTGCCCGCTTGTTTTATTGTATTTATAAACTCCGTTACCTTCGGTGCCAATCCATATATTCCCAAGCTTATCCTGGCTAAATGCAGTTATATTTTTACTGTTGAAATGCTCGGTGTTTTGGCTCAGCATTATGAACTCATTTTTTTCGCGATTGAAAATATTAACGCCACCGCCTAGGGTGCCTATCCATAAATCATTATCCGAATCGACAAAAACAGTATTGATAAAGTTGGCCGAAACCTTTGTTGAATCGGTTTTTAGGTGCTGATAGATTGTTGTTTGGTGGGCATCGAGTTTGTTTAAGCCATTGTTGGTGGCTACCCAAACGTAACCGAGCTTATCGTGATAAACGGCATTAACGGTGTTGTGATTCAGCTTTTCGTTGTTGGTATTAAAGTGTACGAACTCATCGGCCGAAAAACTTACTCTTGATAACAAAAATAAAACAGCTAAAAATATTATTTGCCTCATGTTAGTTGAAAATCTTTTGCAGGTACAAATT
>DAOSWJ010000467.1:0-1918 GCA_035380005.1 Prolixibacteraceae bacterium
ATCGAATCGGTTACATAATCGGGGCGGCCTCCATACCAGTTCACATCAACATTGGCGTCGATGCATTCGCGCGAAAGTTTTTCAAACTGATTATCGGTATAATAGCTGGCTTTAAGGCCCGGTTTTCCATCGTTGGTTTTGAAATATTCGGGCGCAATTACTTTACTCGCGCTTGGTGGGCGATGGTACATAAAGTCGGTTACGGGGCAAGCCATTATCGACGGGCCAAACATATACTGATTGTCGATGTTGTAACAATTTTTATCGTTGCCAAAATCCATTGGCAAACCACGCATCATGGTATAATCGTCGTTAGTTATTTTCCAAGCCAACGAATAAATGTAAGGCAACAAACGATAACGAAGTTGATCAATCTTTACCAAGGCAGGCATGTACTCGCCCATCTCCCACATTTCGCGAGGGGTATCCGATCCGTGCGAACGGAAAATTGGAGTAAAAGCGCCAAACTGAAACATACGGGTATAAAATTCGTGATAAGCTGGATCGGTTCCGCCACGATTGAAAACGCCACCATACGAACCCAACACAAAAGCACCAATATCGAAAGTCCAATAAGGGATTCCGGCCATGCAATGATTCAAACCTGCCGAAATCTGGTTACGATAAATTTCCCAACTGGCACCTATATCACCGCTCCATGTAGTTGCTGCATTGCGTTGCTGACCTGCAAAGCACGAGCGGGTTAAAATGTACGCTCGCCTTTCAGAAGTTTCTTCGCGCCAATAGCGATGAATATCGTCGGTCATAGCCAACGAGAAGGTATTGAGGTAGCGGGCAAAAGAGCCCAAATGGTTGCTGCCCATTTTTTTCAATTCATATTCGGTTGCTTCTTTCGAAAGTGCGTTAATTACATCGGGTTCGGTTGAATCGATCCACCAGCCATCGAGACCTTTGGAGTAAATCCCATCGCGCAGGTACTTCCAGTAAAGTGCATTTGCACCAGGCTTGTATGTGTCGTAATATTTAAAACCAGCCCAACCAATAGGAGAATATAAAAAGTTATTGGCATCCATTTCTTTGTGAATTTCGGTATTGGGCCCCAATGCCGGCCAAATTGAGATAATGGCATGATAATTCAAGTCCCTCAGCTCTTTCATCATGCCTTCGGGATTAGGAAATAATTCTTTGTCGAAAAACATTCCGCTCCAATTTTCAGTGCCGTTCCAATAGTCCCAGTCTTGTATCATGTTATCGATTGGAATACCCAAACGACGGTATTTGCGAGCAACGCTAAGCAATTCTTCCTGAGTATCGTAATGCTCTTTGCTTTGCCAAAAACCATAAGCATATTTTCCGTACATGGGTGCTTTACCGGTAAGGTAGCGATAACCGGCAATAACTTTGTCCATATTTTCACCTGCAACAAAGTAATAATCAATATTATCGGCCATATCGGAGAAAATCGAAGTGCCGTTTTCGTCGTCGTTAAAAATGGTCATCGAATAGTTATCCCACAAAATACCATAGTTATTGGTCGATATCAGAAATGGGTTCACAGCGTCGGTATTGCTTTGTACAAGCTTTACTTCTTTACCACGGTAATTGAAAAAACCGTACTGATGTTGTCCGAGTCCGTAAATGCCTTCATCGGGGCTTAACTCAAATTGTTGGTTTATCGAGAAACCTTTGTCGCCATCGTATTCAACAGACTTAAACAATGGCGAGCCATTTTCTTTTAGCAAAAAATTACTGTCGTTGGTTGCAAAAGCAATATTCCCGCTTTTCTTATCAATTGTAAGCACCAGTACATCGGTTGACAAAACCAACTCGCGGTCAGTTTCAACATTTTTCACTTCAATATTTGGGAGCATGTTTTCAACAACCACCAAACTCTTTTTTTGAGGCGAACCTTCGTTGTTCCATTTGGTAATTCGTACAATATTTTCGGTTTGAAACT
>DAOSWJ010000468.1:0-1395 GCA_035380005.1 Prolixibacteraceae bacterium
TCCAATCATGGTATTACTGAGTATAAGGTCGTATTCTCCACTGCGATTGTAACGATTCACAAAAAACGAAATGGTATCGTAAAGCTCTTTATTCAGTTGTTGCTCTTTTGCGACCAACTCACTTGTTAATTTCTGATTAAGCGATTCAAGTTGCTGCTGTTCAGCCAGTAACTCCTGCTGCTGTGCCTCGGCCGATGCCTGGGTTAGAAACCCTCCGGTTTGAACCTTTTCTTGAAAAGCCTGATAGTTTTCCTGAAACTTTTTCATTTTACGTTCAAGCTCTCGCTGCGATTGTGTTTGTTGATTGGCAAAATCGGCATTGAGTTTTTGAGCCAACTTATAATTCAGCAGTAACGAATCGATGTTGATATAAGCAATATTTAAAGTATTAGGTTTTGCTTCGGCTAAAGTGTCCTTCAATTCATTGGCAGATTGAGCATCGCCACTTGGGCTGCTGAATTTATCAATCATAAGCCAGATAACCAAAACGGCTAAAACTATCTCAATCAAAAGGTTCTTCTTATTCATATACTTCGGTTTAATTAATTAATTTCGGTTTTTATGAGACCCCAAAAGTACAATTTTATGAAACGCCAAACAATACCAACCGCATGAAATCGATAAATGTTTGACAACCACTACTGATTGTTGAGCAAATCTAATTTCTAAAACTCCACGAAGGCACGAATTAATATGAGTTTTTTGGCTTTATGGACAAATGTAAGGCGACTATTGCAAGAAAGGTTAACCCAAAATTCTGATAGTTCATTTACTTTTCCGATTACTAAAAATAAACCACGTTGCCAATGCCAAAGCTACAAACAGGCCAACGGCATAACCAATTTGTGGCGACAAGGCCAGTCCTCCATTTTTATACGGAGCCACAAAAACGTAGGCCACAACAATAAAAGTCATAAAAACAGACGGAATGGTTAGTAACCAGTGATTTTTTCGGTTTTGAATGAGATATGCTGCCGACATCCACAAAACCACCACGGCGAGAACCTGATTAGAAAGCCCGAGGTACTTCCAAACCGTTGCAAAACTAAGTTGCGAAAGTACAAATCCTGCGATAAACAAAGGAATGCTAACCACAAGGCGGCTTGCCATTGTTTTTTGTTTGTACCGAAACATATCGGCTACTGTAAGTCGGGCACTACGAAATGCGGTATCGCCCGTGCTGATAGGCAATGCAATAACACCAATGATGGCAAACACCGCTCCGACTCTTCCTAGCCACGATTTGCTGATAATATCGACTACCTCGGCAGGATTGTAGTTTATTGAAGCCATTTTTATATTAAGCGCTTCCACATCACCAAAGAAATTCATTGCGGCAGTTGCCCAAATAATGGCCACAATACCCTCGGCTACCATAGCACCATAGAACACTTT
>DAOSWJ010000468.1:1405-1917 GCA_035380005.1 Prolixibacteraceae bacterium
TGCTTTTCATTTTTAAGACAACGCGCCATCATGGGCGATTGAGTCGAGTGAAACCCGGAAATTGCACCACATGAAATCACGATGAACATCATGGGCAATAAAATATTTTCCGATGGTGTATGGTGCCAGTTTTTGAGATTCGATACAGAAAGCTCCATCATAGCCAATTCGCCGGTCAGGCCTTTGTAAAGTAGCACTCCACCAATACCAACTGCCATAATGAGCAAGGCTACCCCGAAAAACGGATATATCAATCCGATGATTTTGTTAATGGGCAAAAGCGTAGCCACCAGATAATAAGCAAAAATTGCATAAAGCCAAAATTGTAAACCTCCATCGGTAAGTTTGGCCAACAATGCTGCCGGTCCGGTAACAAAAGCAACACCCACAAAAATAAGCAGCAACAGGGTGAAAACCCGAAGCACTTGTTGAACACTCATCCCCAAATACTTACCCACCAACTCTGGCAAACTGGCACCATCGTTACGAATGGAAAGCATACCCGAAAAATA
>DAOSWJ010000469.1:0-1900 GCA_035380005.1 Prolixibacteraceae bacterium
ACAGGTATTTCGTCGGCTTGTGCCTGCATGGCTTTCATAATTGAGGGCGTGCTTATTTCGCTTGCTCGCCGTTTAATTACAACCTTTGGCTTTACAGTAGGAGCAGCCTGAACTGCACTACTACTCTTTTGCACAACTTGCTTTTGCTCTGATGTTTGTGGTGACGAAAAAATTGGATCAAGCGAATCGGATTGTGATTCAATTACTTTTTTTTTTGGGTGATTTGACTGATCTTGATTAAAGCCAATTCAACTAGTAAACGCTTGTTTTGGCTTGCTTTATAGTTCAAATCGCACTGGTTTGCAATATCCATGGCTTCAAGAATAAAATCGTTTTCGCAAGCAGCTGACTGCACTTTGTATTTCTCCTGAATTTCGCCACCAACTTCGAGTAACTGAACGGTAGCCTGATCTTTACATACCAGCAAATCCCTGAAATGAGAACTCAGTCCAACGATGAAATGATGGGCATCGAAACCATGATCGAGAATATCGTTAAATGTAACCAAAACTTCGGGCACTTCGTTTTTAATAAAGTTATCGGTCAATTTGAAATAGTAATCGTAATCGAGCACATTCAGATTGGTAATAACATCCTGATAAGTAATGCTTTTACCCGAAAAACTAACAATTTGGTCAAAAATTGAAAGTGCATCTCGCATGGCACCATCGGCTTTTTGGGCAATAATATTTACCCCTGCATCCTCAATTTCAACACTTTCTTTGTTGGCAACCTGTTTTATGTAGTCGGCAATATCTGAAACTTTAATTCGGTTGAAATCGAAAATCTGGCAACGCGACAAAATAGTAGGAAGAATTTTATGTTTTTCGGTTGTTGCCAAAATAAAAATAGCATGTTTAGGCGGCTCCTCAAGTGTCTTCAGAAATGCATTAAATGCAGCCGACGACAACATGTGAACCTCATCGATGATGTACACACTGTAGTGCCCCAATTGAGGCGGAACCCTTACCTGATCGATCAACGAACGTATATCGTCAACTGAATTGTTTGATGCAGCATCGAGTTCATGTATGTTATACGAGCGGTTTTCGTTAAAAGCCATACACGATTCACAAACATTGCAAGGTTCATGATCGGGAGTAATATTCTGGCAATTAATTGTTTTAGCATAAATTCGCGCACAAGTAGTTTTACCTACACCTCTGGGGCCACAAAACAAGTATGCATGTGCCATTTGCTTGTTTTTTGTAGCATTTTTTAATGTAGCAGTTATTGATGCCTGGCCTACAACCGACATAAAAGTGCTTGGACGGTATTTTCGTGCTGAAACTATAAACTCATTCATATCTTTACAAAATGTTGCCCAAATATAGAAATTGTATTTCAGAACAACTACCTTTTAGTTTCACGAATTATTAACAAAAACGATTTCAAATAACATGAATTGGTTCATTACTAATATTATTTGGCAACAAAAAAACACATAAGATATTGCTGTTGAATTTTTTTCATGATTTTTATCGTGTTTTCAGCCAGCTTATTATTACTTTTAGCGCCCTAATAAAAATTTTCAAATCATGTCGAAAGAATATACAAGCGATTTTTTGGTAGATTTTGGCCCCGATGGTCAAAAACTTTTACCGGTAGTAACCCAAGATTTTAACACAAAAGATGTACTGATCCTTTCATTTATTAACAAAGAGGCTTACGACGAAACAGTAAAAAGCGGATATGCCACTTATTGGAGCCGTAGCCGCAACGAGCTTTGGAAAAAAGGCTTAACATCGGGCGACATGCTTCGCATTGAAGAAATTAGGGTAAACTGCGAGCAAAACTCATTTTTGTTTTTGGTTACACCCGAAGGCAAAGGCGCTTGCCATGCAAAAAAGGACAATGGAATGCCTTATCATTCATGCTATTATCGTAAAATTGATACCGA
>DAOSWJ010000470.1:0-1898 GCA_035380005.1 Prolixibacteraceae bacterium
TAACCCAACTTTTACAATGGCCGACGTTAACCTCAAATTTACAAAACCCGAGTTGCAAATTGTAATTAACCGCGACAAGGCCAACCTCCTGGGCGTGAGCACCCAAAATATTGGTCAAACCTTACAGTTGGCACTTAGCGGGCAACGTTTCGGGTATTTTATAATGAATGGAAAACAATACCAGATTTTAGGAGAGCTGGCACGCGACGACCGCAACAAGCCACTCGATCTGAAATCGTTATATGTAAGAAACAATACAGGCCAAATGGTTCAACTCGACAATTTTGTTAGCTTACAGGAATCGACTGCACCACCTCAACTGTACCGTTACAACCGCTTTGTGGCCGCCACGGTTTCGGCAGGTTTAGCCGAAGGAAAAACCATTAGCCAGGGAATCGAAGAAATGGACATGATTGCCAAAAACGTGCTCGACGACTCGTTCCGTACCGCTTTGGCAGGCGACTCGCGCGATTTTAGCGAAAGTTCATCGAGCTTGATGTTCGCCTTCCTGTTGGCCATTGTTTTGATATTTTTAGTGCTTTCGGCACAGTTCGAAAGTTTTAAAGACCCTATTATTGTAATGATGACCGTACCTTTGGCCTTAACAGGAGCACTACTTTTCATGTGGTACTTTAACGTTACCATGAATATTTTCAGTCAAATTGGTATTATCATGCTTATTGGGCTGGTATCGAAAAACGGTATTTTGATTGTTGAATTTGCCAACCAACGCAAATTAGCCGGCTTTAACAAATTCGAAGCTATTAAATATTCAGCAGCAGCACGTTTCCGGCCAATTTTAATGACCAGCCTTTCGACCATATTGGGTGTTATGCCATTGGCCCTGGGCTGGGGCGAAGGTGCACAAAGCCGCGTAGCAATGGGTATTGCCGTAGTGGGCGGGTTAACCATTTCAACCTTTCTTACCCTTTATGTTGTACCAGCCATATATTTATTCATTTCGAGCGAAACAAAAAACAACAACAATGAACTTTCAGAATCCGAAAATATTGAAACTGCTTAAAAACATCAGTTTAACAATTCTTCTGCTGACAACAATTGGCACATTTAACGCAGCCCGAAGCCAAGATGTTTATAACCTCGATCGCTGCATTCAAACAGCTTTGGAGAATAATTTTTCGCTTAAGGTTGCACGCAACAAGACCGACATTGCTTCGAACAATTTTACACGCGGCAACGCGGGCATGTTACCAACGGTAAGCTCTACCAATCGGTTTGGTGGAAACTTGAATAACAGCAATCAAATTAGTGCAGATGGAACATCAACCCAAAAAAATGGAGTTTACAATTCGACCGGATCGGCAGCAGTAAACCTTGGCATGACCATTTTCAGGGGTTTTCAGGTACAACGCAGTTACGAAAAACTGGGACAGTTGAGCGAGTTGGAAAATCTTAAAACACAAATGGAACTCGAAAACCTGGTTGCACAAATTGTTTCGGAATACAACTATTACATTCAGCAACTTACACTTTATCAAAACCTTGCGTATGCAGTATCACTTTCGCGCGAAAGGGTACGAATCGATGAACAACGCTACATGCTTGGTGGCGCTTCAAAGGTAGAGTACCTACAGTCGATGGTGTATTTGAACTCCGACAGCTCGCGTTATTCACGCCAAAAAGAAGTATTACGCACTTCGCAAATAAGGCTAAACGAACTGATGGCGAACCAAGATATTGGTCAAAGCATTGTTTTGGCCGACTCGTTAATCAACATTAACACAACATTGGCTTATGACGAACTGATGACCAAAACCCTTGAGCTAAACACGAGCCTTCAAATAGCTGCAAAAAACCAAATCATTACCGATTTGGATCGAAAAATAATCGAAAGCCGAGCTTATCCTTATTTAACTGCTAATGCAGGCTATGGGTAC
>DAOSWJ010000471.1:0-1892 GCA_035380005.1 Prolixibacteraceae bacterium
GCCAAAAGGGGAACCAAAAATATTTATGTAAGGATAATGCGGCCCGATCAGTTATTGTTGATCGAATCGGCCAATAGCTTGTTCCGTTTCGAGGATTTGCAAATACCATATACCGCAATGCGCGAGGTTAATTACGAAGGGTTGGAACTGCCCATCAATATTTATTGGGATAATACAGGAAAAGAAGCCCTATTGCCCGGAACATATACCATTGATGTTTTTGCCGATGGCTACAACATTGGTACTGCCAGCTTTGTTATGGTGAAGTAATCATCAAAATAAAGCATGAACGATATTCCTCTGCAAAATAATGATCATGACTTCGACTTTTTGTTCGAAGGTTTTAATTTTATGGGCGGTATAACAGCTTTGGCAGCACTAAACAATGGGCTAAAGATTGCTATTCGGCTTAAGCTTCCTTTTGGTTTGCAATACGAACCCGACTTGAGCTTTTTTTATCCGCGCATGGTAGGCGACACGCTTTCATCATTGAACAATTACCGTTTTATGGCAAAAGTGTCGAAATTGTTTCCTCATCATTTTTTTCCGCAGCGGGTAATCACTTTTAATAAAAAGCTCGATGCTACTCCAAAGTTTAATGCGCTGTACGATAAAGCAATGGGTTTTGGTCGCGAAGAAACTACTTTCCCGATTGTTTCGTCAAATATTGAAGATTTTAAAGCTTTTGCCGATACTTTTCCGAAAGGGAACTTGGCTTTCGAATTTCGGTTCGACAGAAATATGGCCATCTTTGATTTACTCAGAATTTGCAAACAAAACGGAGCTGCTATTTTTAAGCCCAATAGCGAAGTAACTGCAAAAACAACAATACATTGCGAGCCATTTTCGAAACGACATATCGTTGCCGTTTTGAACGAAGTGCCTTGGCCATTGCAAAACCCTATGAGGATCGATAAACCGGGTTTTTCGTTAACATTTCAAGCATTGGAAAACAAAACGTTGTTGTGTTTTTACCCTTTTGTTGATGTTTTGAGGTTCGATTGGGTTAAACATGAAATTGAAGGCATTTTCAGCGCCTTATCGATAAAAAAGGCCAAGCCGTTTTGGAACCAACTCGACGATTTTTTTGTGAGAAACGATGAGGCAAACCCATCTCAAATTACCCTATTTGATGAGGATTTTATTTCGATGAAGAAAGCTTTATCGGCTTATTTCAAGCAAATTAAAACCGAAACACGTAAAAGTTTCGACATTAACCATATTCAGAAATTTGCACGCTTCGAACTGATTAGCAACGATCATTTCAGGCAAATTCAAGCCGATTGCGATACAAAGTTCGATGTGGCAAAACAAAGCGGTGTCAGTTATCAATTGTTCTCGCGCATGTTTTATCGTTACCGCGAAAGTATTGATGAGTTTACCGAAAAAGCTTATGAACTAATGGAAAAAAGCCGCGATGCCGAAAAAAATTGGGGCGAGGTTGAGCGTGGCTACCTCGAAAATGAATTTGGAAAATTGAATTTAATTTGATGAGAAAAAAAACTATGATACTTCTTGTTTCTATTCTATTAATCATTATTGTTGTAGTCATGTTTATGTTGTTTGTTCGACCACAAATGGGAAGCAAACCCACAGCCGAACATCTTAAACTTATACAACAATCGGCAAACTACAAAGGCGATATATTTGTAAATCAGGTATCGACCATTATGAATCGCCCACCCAACGAGGCCTTTCGCGAAATGATGAAAAAGGGCGACGAAAGGACACCATTACAAGCAATCGAAACGCAAGCAATCGAAACCGAACGTTACTTGCAGCATGCTTCCGAAAAGGCTTTAATTACATGGCTGGGGCATTCTTCTTTTCTTATTAAAATAAAAGGTACCACTCTGTTGGTCGATCCGGTGTTGAGCAAGCGTGCCTCGTTG
>DAOSWJ010000472.1:0-1878 GCA_035380005.1 Prolixibacteraceae bacterium
CAACAAACTAAGCCCATCGTTACTTTTACTTACCCATAAGCCTGCATCGGTAAAACAAAAATCAGAAATATCGTTTTCATGAAAAAAAAGTCGTGGTTGGTTGTTTTCAATCACATAAATATTCGACATCATCAGAAAATAAACAATGCTATTATTTTCATACAATCTTGATATATAGCCATCAAAAACCATGTCGAAATAATTGGTAACAGGGTTATACTTAAACAAGCCCTTGTTAGTTGCCGACCAAAGGTTTTGTTGCGAATCATACAAAAGTTGAATTATTCCGGCATCCGATAATTCTTCAAATTGCATAAAATTTTTTCCGTCGTAACGGGCAACACCATTATTGGTTCCAATCCAAATGTATCCGTATTGATCTTGTTCAACACATGTAGTAATATTACGAGGTAAGCCATCAACTTCGGTATAATGCAAAAATCTTTCGGTTGAAGCCGAAAAACAAATAAGCGATTGCAGTATTAATATGCCAAAAACAAAAAATTTACGATGTTGCATTTTATCTTATTTGCCAATAAACATTATTTGTTTCGATGCTAAACAATCTTGGAATTCTCAAATGTAGCAAAGTTTTATCCTTTACTACCCACCAAAATGTTAGCTCTTTTTTGACATTAAAGTACCTTTAAAAATAAATGATAGGATTTTGAAGGATTTAGCGTTTTTTTTAAAGGCCGTTGACTACATGCTTAATTAGTTTTGGATCATCATTAAAAATAAAACAAATCTAAAATTGATAAGAATGAAGCCTTATTTATTAATACTTTTTATCATCCTTGGGGTAATAACACACCCAATTCAAGCAAAAAAAACAAACGAAAAAGAACCAATACGAAGTATTAACATTAATTTTTTAAACGAAGAAGGCCCACTGAACGCAATGTTCAACGAGTGCGTGGGTGCAGGCCGTGCCAACGAAGGACTCCGTGCCGACTGGCAACAACAACTTGCATACATAAAAAAGGAATGCGGGTTCCGATACATCCGTTTTCACGGTCTGTTTACCGACGATATGGGGATTTACCGTGAAGACAAAAATGGTAATCCGATGTACAATTATATGTATGTTGATGCGCTGTTCGATTTTATGTTAAGTATAGACATGAAGCCTTATGTTGAGTTGGGTTTTATGCCCTATGCACTGGCCAGTGGCCCTGAAACAATTTTTTGGTGGAAAGGTAATGTTACACCACCTAAAGATCATAACAAATGGGCAGCTTTGGTTCAAAACATTGTGCAACACTGGACCGATCGCTACGGCGAAGACGAAGTGAAAACCTGGTATTTTGAAGTTTGGAACGAGCCCAATCTTTCGCCCGGATTCTGGTCGGGCACCCAAGCCGATTATTTTAAACTATACCAATACAGCGCGAAAGCTGTGAAAAGCGTAAATTCAGAATACCGCATTGGAGGGCCAGGCACAGCCGGAGCTGCATGGGAAGAAGAAATGATCGATTTCTGTGTAAAAAACAATGTGCCCATCGACTTTGTCAGCACCCACTCGTACGGCGTTAACCAAGGCTACCTCGATGAATTTGGAAACTCAGGAACAATACTAGCACCTCAAGAATACGCAGTAAGCGGCGATGTGTTGCAATCGCGTAAAGAAATTGCAGCCTCGGCAAAACCAAATTTAGAATTGCACTATACCGAATGGAGTGCTTCGTACACCCCATCAGATCCTGTTCACGACAGCTACCATTCAGCAGCGTATGTGCTACAAAAGCTAAAACAAGTTGGCAATGCTGCCCAATCGATGTCGTACTGGGTGTTTACCGATATTTTTGAAGAATCGGCACCCCGCTTTACACCTTTTCATGGCGGGTTTGGGATGATGAATTACCAGGACCTTAAAAA
>DAOSWJ010000473.1:0-1872 GCA_035380005.1 Prolixibacteraceae bacterium
GCTTGTTTTTCCTGTCGATCAAATAGTACATACCACGCATCCTTTGTCAGAAGTTTTGGTGGGGCGTTTCCAGAATGATACGCTCGAAGGGCTCGATTTTGATGTTGATATAAAAGAATACAACATTAAAAACAATACTTCGTTGTTTGCCCGAAGCCTTTCTTTGAACGCAGTTATTGAGCTGTCGAAAAACAATGGTGCTGATACTTCTTTTTTGGGTACTTTTTACTATTCCGATAATGTTAAGCAAAAGAAAAAGGAGGTGTTAAGCGATGGGTATCATACTTTGTTCAACGATTGGTGTAACCGTTTTACCAGCGATGTAATTGGCGTTAATAATGGCCTCGATGAACTAATGAGTGAAAGTTTTTATCATTTCCGACGCGGACAAACCGCTGTTAATAAAAACTTGTACATTAATACTGAATTGTTTGGAGGTTTAAGCTTCTGGGGGATCGATGCTGCAATTTGGTTTTCGGAACCCGAAAGCGAACGCATGTTTAATCGTAGTGTTGGCTTGGTGCGTTATGTCGAACACCCCGATTTTAGGGCTATCGCCTTTGGTAACAGTATCCCATTATGGAACTTCAGGTTTACGGAGCAATCGTTGTTTTCGCACAAAGTTGCTTTTTTATTGGGGGTAAACAATTGGAAAGATATGGATACGGTTGACCATAAACTTGAGGAAATATTGTATGTAAATATGTCGTTTACCCAAAGCTTGAATTTTAATAGATTCGATAGGTCGGGCTTTGTTTTTGGTGCAGGTTTAATGGAAGATATTCACTATGTTATATACCATCAGCCTAAAATAAAAATTGCATTAACCCTTAACTTGGCCTATAAATTTTAAAAATGAAATTAATAACCAGCATATTTTTTTTATTGCTTGCTTTTGGGGCGCATTCGCAAAAGGTAAGCTTATCGGGGATTGTTAGCGATGCCGAAACCGGCGAAACTCTTGTAAATGCAGGTGTAATAATTCGATCTGGAGAGTTGCGGGGCACAACAACCGATATTAATGGCTTTTTTAGTTTGCCCGGTATCGAGTTTGAAAGTTTTGTAATTGAAATACAGTTTATTGGTTACGAAAA
The DNA here is from genome assembly GCA_035380005.1 of Prolixibacteraceae bacterium. Classification (GTDB taxonomy): domain Bacteria; phylum Bacteroidota; class Bacteroidia; order Bacteroidales; family Prolixibacteraceae; genus Roseimarinus. The sequence continues at coordinate 1,095 of DAOSWJ010000473.1, forward strand.
GAAAGAACTTAAAATGAGCACCAATGGCGAAACAAAACTATTTGTTGATATTAAGCTTAATCCCTTGGCTTATGAACTTGGCCAGGTAAATGTAACCGAAAATGGCATCGGTTTTATTGGCGACCGCGAAATAGAAACCAGCCAGCATACGCTTACCACCAAACAAATACAAACAATCCCTACCGCCCGAAACGATGTTTTTAAGGCTCTACGCTATTTGCCGGGGATTGAGCCAACAGAGCCTCTTTCGCCATTGGTGTCGGTTCGTGGTAGCGATCCGGGCGAAAATTTGATCATGCTCGATGGAGTAACCATTTATAACCCTTATCATTTTATGAGCTCATCGGGCATTTTCAACATGCAAACCGTAAAACATATCGATATGATGGTAGGTGGTTTTGGTGCTGAATATGGCGGACGTAATGCTTCGGTTATCAACATTGCAACAAAGGATGGAAATAATAGCGGGCTCCATGGCGAAGTGATTCCGTCAACTGCTGAATCGAAAGTGTTTTTGGAATTTCCGCTAAGCCCTAAAACAACCATGATGGTGGCCGGGCGCTTTAATTACGATATTGCGAGTAATTTAATGTTTTATAGCAACAATTATTTTTACGACGCAAACCTTTCATTAACGCACCGCTTTTCGTCGAAACATCGTTTAAGCATTAAGTATTTCGGATCGAAAGATAAAACCAATCTCGATTTCAATAATTTTTATCGCTATATGGGCAATTCCATTGGTATGAGCGAGATTTTTAATGAAATGAGCTTGAAC
>DAOSWJ010000474.1:0-1842 GCA_035380005.1 Prolixibacteraceae bacterium
GACTACAAATATTGGATTTGCAGATTATTACTTTATGTCTTTAGTTTCGATGTACCATAGGCCATCATCTTCAGTATATCTTTCAACGGCATGCACCAACATGTGCAGCTTTTTATCCTTTGAATTGATAAACGCGTATCGAATTTTTTGCCCTTTATTGTTTAAGGTTGTAGAAGTAACCACCTGCGTTTCGTTAAAGCCTTCGGTTTCGACTATCGATACCAACGAAGTGTTGTTTTCGTAAGCGTATTCGGAATAACATATAGCAACCTTAATGAGCAATAGCTTTTTAATAATCATGAATTTTTTGTGTAGCTAATTAGTTTATAAGTAGGAATTTAATTTTTGGGTTGTTTCTTCGAGGTTACTTGGCCTGCTCGATTTAAAATCAACAATAATGCCTTGTTTATCCATGATCATAAAATGAGGAATACCACTTATCGAGTATTTTCTTTGCAACTCACTGTAGGTATTTCCCTCAACATAGTAATGGTCGCCGTTTACTTTGTATTGTTTGATGCAATTTTCCCAGGCATCTTTTTCGCCGCTGCCGCATATATATACAAACACAACATCTTTTCCCTCAAATCTCTTTTTAAGTTGAGGGGCATACTGGAATTCGCTCCTGCATGGTCCGCACCATGGTGCCCACACATCGATATACACAACTTTCCCTTCATGTTTTTGCGCCAACTTGGCCATGAACTCATCGGCACTTCCGGGGGCAACTGTTTCGAGGTTTACATCGCCCGACATGGGTTGGGCTATAATTTCGAGGGTTTCGGCATATTGCTGATTAACTATTTGGAGCACAGCAGGAGGTATATCGAGGTTTTGTAGCCCGGCATATCCGTCTCTGATCTCTTTTTCGTTCATGCTCTCAAGTGTTCTGCTAAATTCCTTAAGCAACATCATAATTTTGAACAGCTCCTTTGTTTTTTCCGAAGCACTTATCAACTCTATATTATTTAACGACTTTTGCTTACGCTGTTCGGCAATGTATGAATTCAGATTTTTATTTACCAGGATTTGAATGTCCTTTGAGACAATACTTTTTGATGCGTTCAGCCAATTTTCAATAATTTCGAACTCCTCGGTATTATATGTGGTTTGATTTTTTCGGAAAATATCAATAATGTCGAAATCTTCTTTGTTCTCCATTGCAATATAAATAGAATCAATTTTACTTCTTGAACTAATAATAAATTCCTGATAGATTTCTGAAATAAGTTTATCACCAAGCTTGGTTTTTTGATGGTTTAAAACTACCTGCAAGGCATTTTTTGTGGAATCGGGCAGTTCATTTTTGCTTAACATATTCTCAACAACTTCAACTACAGGAACATTAGTTTGTTCATTCTGATTGACCGATGACAGCCAATTGTTCACTTCGGATAAGAACCACGACATGTTTTCGGAATACCAGTATTTTTTGTTGTGGTAATCAATTTCTTTCAGAAAATCGAAATATTCAATGGGGAACTCTACCCTACCGGTGCGGAACCTTTCTGGCATCCAGCGGTAACGCATAAAATCTTCCCATTCATTAACCTGATTGCCAATTTCTGTTAATTCAATAAAACCAGGAGAACAGCTATTTGCATGAAAATACTCCTTGTCCCTGTTTCTGATTTTATCGCTTATGTTTGCCCTTGCTTGTTTGTACTCATCAATTGGCCGGTTTAAAAGGTTCCTGCTTTCGTTGGTAAATTCGGCCATTCCCCAATACTTATTGTCGTACCGGCATAAGTCGTAGTTAATTTGAGCATTTTTGCCCATCCAAATAACATTTTCGAGCTTTGCTGCCCAAGCACCATCGAAAGCTGCATACAAGGTATCGCC
>DAOSWJ010000475.1:0-1823 GCA_035380005.1 Prolixibacteraceae bacterium
CTAAAATTTTACAGGCTGAGATCACACCCTTTGAACCTGATCCGGGTAATGCCGGCGAAGGGAAGAGTTAGTATCCGTTTCCCCCATTGCATATTGTATAATTTTTAAACAATCGTAAACTATGAAAAACGTAGTTTTAACTGCGCTATTGGCCATTAGCGTAATTTCGGCCAATGCGCAAAATCTCATCAATGGGGTTGTGACCAACAAACAAAACGAACCACTCAGTGGCGCAACCATTCTTGTAAAACCCGGAAATGCCGAAACCGTATCGAACGACTTGGGCGAATTTGTCATCAACGGTTTGAAAGAAGGAACTTACAAAATTAAAATCTCGTATCTGGGCTACGAGACCTTTCAGAAAACCATTATCGTGCCCCAAAGCGGAACCATTAAAGCACAATTAGACAAACACACGTTTCAAACCAAAGAAATCATTGTGTCGTCGACGCGTGCAACAGCCGAAACGCCCACCAGCCAAAGCAACATCGGCATTGAAGAAATAAAACGACGCGAAGCAGCGCAAGACATTCCTTACCTGTTGCAATTGACCCCTTCGGTAGTAACCACATCCGATGCAGGGGCAGGTATCGGCTACACCGGATTTCGCATCAGAGGAACCGACCTGAACCGCATCAACGTAACGGTAAACGACATCCCTCTGAACGATGCCGAATCGCACGGAGTATTTTTCGTGAACATGCCCGACTTTATCGAAAGCACCAACAGCATTCAAATTCAGCGCGGTGTAGGTACATCGAGCAATGGCGCGGCAGCGTTTGGGGCATCGGTCAATTTGCAAACCAATCAAATCGAACTCCTCCCCTATGCCGAAATCAACAATGCAGCGGGTTCATTCAACACCATTAAAAACACCGTAAAAGCAGGAACCGGGCTTATCGATGGTCGTTTTGCTTTCGATGCCCGCTTGTCGCGCATCAAAAGCGATGGATTCATCGACAGGGCTACTTCGAATTTGAAATCGTTCTTCGTTTCGGGTACTTACAGAGGCGAAAAAGATAAAGTGCGGGTCAATGTGTTTTCAGGACTCGAAAAAACTTACCAGGCATGGGAAGGCATACCCAAAGCTCGCCTCGACGGCGATAGAGATGCCATGCTCCTATTTGCCTCGCTGAGCGGATATTCAGACGAAGAAACCGAAAATCTACTCAACTCCAACAGCCGCACTTTCAACAGGTATTTATATGAAAATCAGACCGATAACTACCAGCAAGATCATTATCAGATTTTCTACACTCGAAACATTAACAACAATCTAACGGCCAACATAGCCTACCACCAAACCAACGGTTTCGGCTACTACGAATCGTACCGATACAACAAACGGTTAAACGACTTTGGAGCCGATACCATTTTTTTGCAAACCGATACCATAACCCGTTCCGATATCATCAATAGAAAATATCTCGACAATGTTTTTTACGGCGGTATTGCTTCGGTTCACTATAACAAAGGTCGTTTCGACATAACCCTTGGCGGAGGCATGAACCGCTACGATGGCAAGCATTACGGCGAAGTGCTGTGGTCGGCCTATGGCACACAATCGTTCAATCCAACTCAACAATATTACAATAACAAAGGTACGAAAGACGATGCCAACATCTACATGCGTGCAAATATTAAAACAACTGAAAAACTCTACACTTACATGGATGTGCAATACCGAAACATCCAATATAAAATTGAGGGATTAGATGACGACCAACGCGACCTGACACAAAATCACGCGTACAATTTCTTCAATCCGAAATTGGGTGTATTTGTAAAACTAAGCGAAAAAGCCAGTTTCTATTTCAACAATG
>DAOSWJ010000476.1:0-1817 GCA_035380005.1 Prolixibacteraceae bacterium
GAAAAAGTGACCACCACAAAACCCAACAATTACGTAACAACCGTTTTTTACAATTATTACAAACCTTAAAATCTACACCAATGAAAACAAGAAACTTTTTCATTTTTATATTTGTAGCAGCACTGACACTTTTGACAATTGCAGCCTGCAACTCAACCGATCCTGAGCCCACCAATATCAACCTCAGCCTGAAATCGGAACAATTGGTTGAAGCCGACAATGCTTTTGGACTCGATATTTTTGCACGCCTGCACCAAAGCGAAGAGGGAAACTTCAACATTTCGCCCTTAAGCATAGCGCAGGCACTGGCCATGACTTACAACGGCGCACGCGGCGAAACCAAAGCAGCCATGGAAGAAGCACTTAAGAAGGCCGGATTCACCACCGACGAAATCAACCGCTCGTACCAAAGTTTGGTTAATGCCTTGCTGGCTGCCGATAAAAAAGTTATGCTCGAAATTGCCCAATCGATTTGGTACCGCCAGAATTTTGAAGTGATACCCGATTTTATTGCCGTTAACCAGGAGTATTACAATGCCGAAGTTAGCGAACTCGATTTTGGAAGCCCCAACGCACTCAAAACCATTAACGGATGGATTGAAGACAAAACCCACGGGCGCATCAAAGACATGATTAAAGAAATTACGCCAACCAATGTAATGTTTCTGGTAAACGCGGTTTATTTTTATGGCGAATGGCAACGCAAATTCGAGAAAAAGGAGACTTACAAAGGAAATTTCACCAAAGCCGATGGCAAAACCGTTGAGGTTGACATGATGGGCAAAACCGACTCGGCCATGTTCTTTAGCAACGATTTGTTCAGCGCAATACAATTGCCCTATGGCCACGGCAATTTCAACATGACGGTAATGGTTCCAAATGCCAAAAATACCTGCGAACAAATAGTGAATGAACTGAATGCCGAAAATTGGGCAAAGTGGACTGCACAATTTTCGATGATGTACGACCTGAACATAGCCCTCCCCAAATTTAAAAGCGAATACGAAGTTAAGCTAAACGATGTTTTGGCAGCCATGGGCATGGGAGTTGCCTTTTCGATTTCGGCCGATTTTTCAGGTATTACGCCAGGTGGAGGAATTTACATCGACTATGTACAGCACAATACTTTTATTGAGGTAGATGAAAACGGCACCGAAGCGGCAGCAGCAACCGTTGTTGCAATGGATAAAAACAGCGCTTCGCCCTTCTTTTTCAGGGCCGACAAACCTTTTATTTATGCCATTACCGAAAAGGAAACCGGCGCTATTTTGTTCATAGGCAAAATGGCTAATCCGGCTGCTGAATAACTTTGAATATTTCACATAAAACATTAACAATAAAAAACTCTAAAATGAGAACACTTATTTTACTATTTGGAGCATTGCTGCTATCAATGATAGCTTGCACCTCAGGCGATCCCGAGCCTACCAATATCAACCTCAGCCTGAAATCGAAACAATTGGTTGAAGCCGACAATGCTTTTGGTCTCGATGTTTTTGCACGCCTGCACCAAAGCGAAGAAGGCAACTACAACATTTCGCCCTTAAGCATAGCGCAGGCACTAGCCATGACCTACAACGGTGCCCGCGCCGAAACAAAAGCAGCCATGGAAGAAGCACTTATGAAAGCCGGCTTCACCACCGATGAAATCAACCAATCGTACCAAAGTTTGGTGAATGCTTTATTGGCTGCCGATAAAAAGGTAACGCTCGAAGTTGCCCAGTCGATTTGGTACCGCCAAAATTTTGAGGTGATTCCCGACTTTATTGCCGTTAACCAGGAGTATTACAATGCCGAAGTTAGCGAACTCGATTTTG
>DAOSWJ010000477.1:0-1807 GCA_035380005.1 Prolixibacteraceae bacterium
CGTAAAAAAATTATGGTTCTTGGTGGCGGCCCAAACCGCATAGGACAAGGTATCGAATTCGACTACTGTTGCGTACATGCTGCATTTGCCATACGCGACACCGGCCTCGAATCGATAATGGTAAACTGCAACCCCGAAACCGTTTCGACCGATTACGACACTTCGGATAAACTCTACTTTGAGCCACTTACCGTTGAGGATGTTTTGAGCATATACAAAAAGGAAAAACCTTACGGGGTAATTTGCCAATTTGGGGGGCAAACACCACTCAACATTGCAGCCGAGCTTCAGAAAAACGGGGTTAACATTATTGGCACCAGCCCCGAAACAATCGACTTGGCCGAAGATCGCGACCAATTCCGAAAAATTATGGAAAAGCTGGACATACCACAGCCCAAATCGGGAATGGCCAGTACCGAAGCCGAAGCATTGGCCATAGCAGCCGAAATTGGATATCCATTAATGGTGCGCCCTTCGTTCGTTTTAGGAGGACGTGGCATGAAAATAGTACTCGATGAAGAGATGCTTAAACAATACGTTGCAGCTGCGATCGATCAGGTTTCTCCCGACAGGCCTTTGCTCATCGATATGTTTTTGGAAGACGCAATTGAAGCCGAAGCCGATGCAATTTCAGACGGCCAAAATGCTTTTGTACCGGCAGTAATGCAACACATTGAATATGCTGGCATTCACTCGGGCGATTCTGCCTGCGTTATTCCGCCTGTAGTTATTACAAAAGAACAAATTGAAACCATTGAAGAATACACGCGCCGTATTGCTATTGAAATGAAAGTGGTAGGCTTAATGAACATTCAATATGCCATTTACAAAGATGTAGTTTACATTCTCGAAGCCAACCCAAGGGCATCGCGTACCGTACCGCTAGTTTCAAAAATATGCAATATACCAATGGCCAAAATTGCCACCGAAATAATGCTGGGCAAAAAACTGGCCGATTTCGACCTTAAAAAGAAAGAAATCAAACACTTCGGCGTTAAAGAAGCTGTTTTTCCTTTTAACATGTTCCCCGATGTTGACCCGGTTTTAGGCCCCGAAATGCGTTCAACCGGCGAAGTATTGGGAATGGCTTCGAACTATGGAATGGCATTCTTTAAGTCGCAAGAAGCAACAAAAGCTATTTTGCCTACTTCGGGCAATGTATTAATAACTATTGCCGACCGCGATAAAGACAAGATTATTGAAACAGCCAAAAATTTCATCAATATGGGTTTCAGTATTACTGCAACCGGTGGTACGGCTAGCTTCCTAGCTCAAAATGGTATCGAGGCAGCAAGCATTAAAAAAGTGCACCAAGGCCGCCCCAACATTGTTGATGCTATTAAAAATGGCGAAATTGCCCTGGTAATTAACACCCCGGCTGGTAAACAAAGCGAATACGATGATTCGTACATCCGCAAAAATGCAATTAAATACAATATCCCATACATTACCACAACATCGGCCGCACTTGCAGCAACCGCAGGCATCAAAGAACGCCTAAATGGAAATTATGTTGTAAAATCGCTGCAAGAATACCACAAGGATATTAAATAGAGACAAATAGAACAAGTACAATTTAGGCTGCTCACAAAATGGGCAGCCTTTTTTTGTTTTTCAATGTTAATTCGGTATTAAAACATTAAATAAACGCAAACTTATGAGGCAAATTAAATGTTTATAGGCTTTCATCAAAGAAATATAAAAATGAAACGAAATATCATTCTATCGGTATTTAGGGGAAAAGCATTCAATAAAATTGACCCGATAATTGTTACATGGATGCAACGCCACGGATTGCTACTGCTAC
>DAOSWJ010000478.1:0-1804 GCA_035380005.1 Prolixibacteraceae bacterium
ACAACAAAAGGGCACAAGCCATTTGGCCTGTACCCTTTTCTCCATATTCGTATTTTCCAGAAACGAAATCTTTATTGTACTTCTATTAGTTCTTGTTCACCGTATTGTAAGGCTTCGAGGTTCATTGGAATTAATTTGTGATGCCTTTCGGGCAACGATTTTTCCAGACCCCGTTTTACATTCTCGATTTTTACAATTGGTTTTGCTTTTAAAAATGCGCCCAAAACAATCATGTTGAAAATTTTGGGTTGTCCTTTTTCGGCAGCAATACGAGTGGCATCAATTTTAAAAATTTTGATGTCGGTACGTTTGGGCTCCTTGATAATACCGTTCGGATCGTACAATAAAGTTCCTCCCGGTTTTACCTTGCTTTCAAACTTGTCGAGCGATTGTTGATTAAGTATAATGGCCGTATCGAATTGGTTAAGCACCGGCGATGAAATGCGGTCGTCGCTCAATATTACTGTTACATTGGCTGTACCACCACGCATTTCGGGGCCGTACGATGGGAACCACGACACTTCCTGATCTTGCATAATGCCCGAGTAAGCCAATATTTTACCCATCGAAAGCACACCTTGTCCGCCAAATCCTGCTATGATTATTTCTTCTGTCATGATTCTTATTTTTTGAGTTTTTGCACCGAATAATTATCAACATCGTCGCGCTGACCGTCTTTAATGTCGCCCAGCGGATAAAATGGGAACATGTTTTCTTCCATCCATTTATTGGAAGCAACAGGGTCGATTTTCCAGCCCGAGTTGCAGGTTGAAACCACTTCGACAAAAGAGGTGCCAATGTTTTTAGCCGAATTTTCGAATGCTTTACGAATGGCTTTTTTGCATTTACGAACATTGCCGGGAGTGTGTACGCTTTGGCGTGTAACAAAAGCTGCTCCTGGCAGTTGGGCTACCAGTTCGGTAATTTTCATTGGGTAGCCGTTTATATCCACATCGCGACCAAAAGGGCAGGTCGATGTTTCCTGTCCAACAAGGCTGGTCGGGGCCATTTGGCCGCCCGTCATGCCATAAATGGCATTGTTGATGAAAATAATTACAATGTTTTCGCCTCGGTTTACGGCATGCATTGTTTCGGCAGTACCAATTGCAGCAAGGTCGCCATCGCCCTGATAGGTGAATACGTACTTCGACGGGTTGGTGCGTTTGTAACCGGTAGCTACAGCTGGGGCACGTCCGTGAGGTGCTTGTAGCCAGTCAATGTCGAGGTAATAATACATCATTACCGAGCAGCCAACAGGAGCCACGCCAATGGTGTCTTCTTGTATGTTCATTTCTTCGATCACCTCGGCAATTAATTTATGTACAACGCCATGGCTGCATCCGTAACAATAGTGCAGCGGTGTATCGGTCATTATTTTTGATTTTCCGTAAACCTTGTTTTCGGGTTTTATGATATCAGTAAGTTGTAATTCAGCCATGTTAACCTCCTATTATTTTTGATTTGATAGCATCGACCACCTCGCTTGGCGTAGCAATTACACCACCCATACGACCAAAGTGTTCAACCCTGGTTTTGCCGTTTACTGCCAGTTTAACATCTTCAACCATTTGTCCCGAACTCATTTCAACCGAAAGGAAGCCTTTAACTTTATCGGCCATTTTGTTGATTATTTGTGTTGGGAACGGGAAAAGGGTAATTGGGCGAAGCAAGCCAACTTTTAATCCTTCGCTGCGGAGCAGGTCAACTGCTTTTTGGCTAATACGCGATGAAACGCCATAGGCAACGATAACGTATTCGGCATCGTCGCATTTAATGGCTTCGTACCTTACTTCGTCTTTTTCCA
>DAOSWJ010000479.1:0-1786 GCA_035380005.1 Prolixibacteraceae bacterium
AATTTATTAACAGGCACAATACCGAACGAGATTGCCAACCTCAGCAAGTTGCAAACCTATTCGGTAACGCACAACCAAATGGGCGGCACAATTCCTCCCGGCATGTACACGCTGTTGAACATGATTTCGATTGACCTTACCGCCAACAATTTTTATGGTACTATTGACCCAAGCATCGGCAACCTTACTAAACTTGAATTGCTACAGCTTGCAGAGAATCAGTTTGAAGGAACCATTCCGAATACCATTTCGCAATTGAACGAACTTGCGCTACTACGCATCAACAGTAACCGTTTTGAATCGGCGCTACCTGCCGAAATAGCATCGCTAGCTAAACTTGAAGAGCTTTATATCGACAATAATCTTTTTAACGATATCCCCAACCTTTCGAATGTGCTTTCGACAACCTGGTGCGAAATGAACCATCTTACTTTCGAAGATTTTGAGCGCAACCTCGATGAAATCAATTCAGCAACAAAAACCTTCAACTACGTACCACAGTTGAAATTCGAGCGCGACACCACCATCTACATCACTGAGAGTAACCCGCTAATTTTAAGCCGTTTTTGCGGCGGAACAGCTAATCATTACACCTGGTACAAAGATGGCACAACCATTACCAACGACAGTCCTAACCTTGAAATCCAATCGGTAAAACTTAGCGATGCAGGCGATTACTGGGTAACGGTTAGCAGCGATTTGGTTCCCGACCTTATTCTTGAATCGGAAAAAATTCACTTGGTAGTTAACGAGCACTGCATCCAAACCGACTCGTTGGCTTTGGTTGATTTGTTCAACACCACGGGCGGAAACAACTGGATAAACAACAGCAACTGGCTAACAGGACCGCTTAGCACTTGGTATGGCATTGAACAGTTGACCAGTGATGGCTGCAATGTTACCGAAATCGATTTGAGTTCGAACGGGCTCGACGGCGAGCTTACCACATCGATTGGGCAATTTCAGGAACTCCGAAAATTTGTGCTGGCCAACAATCGTTTGCGATACTTATTGCCCAACAGCATAGGCAGTTTAGAGCATCTTACAGAATTCGATATTTCGGGAAACTATTTTCTGTTTGGCGATATCGATGCTGCCGGAATTGGACAAAAACAAACCAACTATATATATGCGCCACAAGATACCATTTTGGCACTTGAAGAGTTATATGAACAAAGAAGCATAGCCATCATCGACGATTTTTTTGAAGGCAATTTTTACGAGTGGTTTCACAACAACCAACCATTTGGCACTAACGAAAACACCATAGAAATAAGCCAAACCGGGGCATATTATTGTTTGGTTACCAACCCTGCCTACCCCGGCCTTACCCTTTACAGCGACACATTGTTAATTGACCGGATTTTACCCCACGACGAAGATGTTATACCCGTGAACCTGGTGATAATTGACGGCATTCATCCGCCACAATTCTTCATTAAAAACATTGAATTTTACCCCGACAACCATTTGCTTGTGTTTAACCGTTGGGGAAACAAGATTTTCGAAACGAAAAGCTACAACAACGAGCTCGATTTTAACAATTATGCTGCCGGAACATATTACTATGTGCTTAACTATACCAAAGCCGAAGGCTCCGTTCAAATAAAAAGTTTTGTTGAAGTAATTAAAGAATAAAACGCCAACAGATGAAACTAAAAATAATCATAACATTACTGCTTATTGCTCCCCTATTGGGCAAAGGACAATTCAACCCGCAATTATCGCAACTAATAAAAACACTTGAATTTGTAAACCCGGGCTACAATGCATCGAAGGACCAAGC
>DAOSWJ010000480.1:0-1781 GCA_035380005.1 Prolixibacteraceae bacterium
TTGGGCTTAAGGTACTGATCGAGTTCGTTAGGTGCAATGCTTAAATAGCGCACTTTGAATGAGACCATTTCCTGAGCTTTTTCGATCAAATGGTTGATGTAGGCGTGGTCGAGGCCTGTTCCAACCAATAGAACATCAATAATATTGCTTTGAATGCCACGTGCAAAATCGCCGGTAATGTATGCTCGTTCGAGATTACCAACTTTTGAAAGCACCTTATCTATAATTGTGTCGATGCCCACATATTTTAGCAAAATTTTATGTATGTCGTTGAAAAAAGCATGCTTGGTATTCGCTTTAAAATATTTACGGTTACCAATAGTTTCCGATTCAATGAGCCCTGCATTTTCAAAACGGTTAAGCTCGAGCCTGATGGCATTGGTTGAGTCACCAAATTCATCTTCCAATCCTCGCAAATAGGCCTTTGTTTGTGCGTTGATGAAGAACTTCACCAATAGCTTGACGCGTGTTTTTGAAGTAATTAGACTGTTAAGCATGCTAAATGAGTAAAAATATTGTTCAAATGTGAGTTAAAAATAAGTAAAAAATAACGAATGTCAATAGCTATTGTTAAGTTGTAAAAGAAAATTGGTTTTTATATATATAAAGTGATCGTCTATTATTTTAAAAATGAGGCTGAGGGGTGAGAAAGAATGATTTATAACGATATGTTTTTAGAAAAAATAAGCTTACTTTGAAATATTTAAGAATAGAAATTTTGAGGAGCGTTTTATTGCTACATATTTTTTTGTTGCTAGGGGGGCAGTTGTTGTTTGCTAAAGGGTTCAAATACAGTAGTTTCAATATTGAGACTGATTGGAGTGCAACCTTTCAAGCAGGTAGTACTGTTTTAATTGGAGAGTTGAATAAGGATTTTTCGGGATGGACAAATGACTTTAACAATGTGGCCGACTGGGGAGTTAATTTTCAATTGTCGAAAATGGTTATCCCGCGTTTAGATGTAGGTCTCGAGATGGCGTACTCGCGTTACAGTGGTTTTAAAAAGGATTCGGAAAGTGTAAACTATTTAATGTACCATTATTATTTAAACAACGATCGCTTTAATTTCGAACCATATCCGGTTTACTACCGTTCGTCGTTAAACAATTATACTTTGTTTTTTAAGTATAATTTTCTGAATATCAGAACAATGAAAAAAGGTTATGTGGTATGGAACATGTATGCAAAAATTGGACTTGGGGTTGGCATTCCTCGCGTTGTAATGGGATATTCTAATCCCGAGCATCATGTAATTACCGGTTTGCCAAATCCGTTGTATGCAAAAGGTTTTAAGCCTTACCAGTCTGATATTCACGGTTTTTTTAGCCCGGCCTTTGGTATCAATCATCAGTTATCTGAACATTTGTTCTTGTCGGGTGAAGTTAGTTTTCAGCTTATTAGTGCCGATAACATCGATGGGGTTCATAATTACAGTCCTAGTTTAGAATTCGAAACCGATAATAATTTAGTTGAGAACCATAGGGTGAAGGTAACCGATACTACTTTGCGATTTCTATTGGGTGTAACTTATTATTTCAATATTGATATTATTAAAACACCGCGCGAATTGTCAATTCCATGGTATAGAGAACAATACCGAACATATTTTTCGAGATACCATGTTGCGCCAAGTAAGAGGGAACGACAAGAGCGTTTGCCATTTTTTAGAGAGAAGTTTAACGAAATAGAAAAGGATAAATAGTTAGTAAACTGTAATTTCAATAACTAAAATCAATGTTGTCCGGTTAAGCAAAAACTATTTGTAAAGATTGCTTCGCCGT
>DAOSWJ010000481.1:0-1771 GCA_035380005.1 Prolixibacteraceae bacterium
TGAGAATTGTACAGGACCAATTTTGGCCAACAGCAACCAGTTACCTGTAATATCGGTGGTTTGGGTTTGAAAATATACCGGGTAAATATTTTTGTGATCGCGTTGCGAAACCATTCGGTTAACCATTTGCCCCTTAGGGTTATACAATTCGAATATCATTGGGTGGCCTTGGGGCAGTTGTTGCAATTTGTCTTCGAGAATGAACGAAACATAAACTGAGTCGCCGGGGCGCCATACGTCGCGTTCGCCAAACAAAAAGCCTTTTATCCCTTTTTTAACTTCCTGTCCGTTAACATCGAAATTGCTGGTCGATTGAAGTGTACTGTTGTCAATTTTCAGATAGCCAAGGTTTTGATCTTTTTGTGCAGTAATCAAAAAAACTTCGTGTTCGGTTTTTGTTGTAAAATAGCCTTCGGAATTGGTTTTGCCACTGCCAATTTTTTGGTTCTGATAATCGTAAAGCTCTATTAAAACATCGGCCTCGGGGTTGGTATTTAGCAGGTTGCTAACAAAAATGTGTGTACGGCTTTGTTGGTCGGTTTTGGCAATAATACCGAGGTTGGAGCCCAAAATATTGCGGTTAACAAATTTGTAGGGGGCATAATAAGCCTGGTGACAAGGATCGTCGGTATGTTGCCAGTCGTAATAAAAGTTGTAATATGTCCAATCGTAATCGCGTTCGGGGTAGTTGTTTTCTTGGTCAATGGCAATGTATTGGTCGGGTTCCGAAGCTGTGTTTTCACATGGATAAATCGAATAGCTTTTCCTGAAAGCGATTTCGACATTGTAAAATGCACCGTTCTCAACATCAATAAGTTTCGAAAGATCTATTTTATATGTGTTCCAATTCATTAAGTCGGCAACACCTTTTTGGGTTAAATCAATTTTTGAACGGTGAACAATGCGGCCAACACGGTTGAGTTGGTAGTTTTCGTCGAAATTGTTGTTTTGAAGAAATTGATGAATATTGTTGGCGAAAATTTTGGTAATACGTACATCAACAGCGTTTAAAGCAACAGCTTCGAAAGGAAAATAAAGGCCGCTACTGCCAGGCATAATTACCCCTTTTCCGGGCAAACGTACTTGTGGCTTAAGTCCGCCAAAATTGAGTTCGTAGCTAATTTCGGCATTGAGTTTAATACCTCGCAGGCTTTCAATTGATGGGCTGATTACCAAAGTATGCAAACCTGTTAAACGTTCGGAAGGGTATGCTTTTAGCGTGTTCTTATATACTTGTATGCGCCGCACCGGTTGATTGTCGATATGAAGAAGTCCCCTGAAATCGGTTTTGGGCTGAACAGGGTCTGAGAAAAATAATTCGATGTATTGATCGGGGGTGTTGAAAACGGTTGCCGACGATATGCTAAAGTCGTTTATCGAAGGTACCGATATGTTTCTGATGCCGTTTTCGTTTCCTGCTTTTTGGGCGTCCCATTTCAATTCAACATTTGAGTTGTTTTCTAGCCGATTAATCCCCGTAATTACAAAATTATGGTAATAGCTTTTTGCATGATGGTTCCATTCAATGTTGAGCTTGCTGTTGTTTTGCGAGGCAGTAATCAGTTTTTCAACTTCGGCAGGTTCAAACTCGTCGGAGGTATTAATTTTTCCCTGAATTTGGTATTTAAGGTTAGATGTACTGTCGATGCTTAATCCGCCGTGTTCAACAGTAAATTGTTTGCTAGGAGTTTGAAATGCAAAAGTTATTTTTTCGTTTTCGGGCAAATCGGTTTTAATAAAGCTTAGCTTAAGGGTAGCCGTAAATTTTGTA
>DAOSWJ010000482.1:0-1761 GCA_035380005.1 Prolixibacteraceae bacterium
TGCGCAGACTCCCGTTATGGGGCAGTTTAAAAAGAACCAAAATCGATGAATACGCATTTACATATACTTGAGCCCTATACCAATTTGTATCGTTGTTGGAAAAACCCGATATTGGCCGAAAGCATTAAAAAAATTATTCGTGTTTTTCTCGATCGTATAATTGATACCAAAACAGCTCATTTCAATTTATTCTTTGAAAACGACTGGACCGTTAAATCAGATATTATTTCGTACGGACACGACATTGAAGGATCGTGGTTGTTGGCTGAGGCTGCCGAAGTGCTGGCCGATGAAGCGCTCGTTGCCGAGGTTAACGAAATGGCTGTTCGGATGGTAGATGTAACTTTAAATGAAGGTACCGAAACCGATGGTTCAATTTTTTATGAAACCGAGGTTCGTCACACCGATACCGATAAACATTGGTGGCCACAGGCCGAAGCTATGGTTGGGTATGTAAATGCTTGGCAAATAACCGGGAATAAAAAGTATTTAACTGAAGCCGAAAAGGTGTGGAACTTTATTGATTTATACATTATTGACCGTAAAAATGGTGAATGGTTTGGAAGGGTCGATCGCAATGGGAAACCAATTTTGGAAGATGAAAAAGCCGGTTTTTGGAAATGTCCTTACCATAACTCTCGGGCACTTATTGAAGTCTGTAACCGACTAAAAAAATAAAAAATGATGACCGATAAAGTAACTTTAAGGGAAAAAATTGGCTACGGCTTTGGCGATGCTGCATCATCAATGTTTTGGAAGATATTTACTTTCTATTTAGCTATTTTTTATACCGATGTTTTTGGTATCCCGGCTGCTGTTGCAGGTACAATGTTTTTGTTAACACGTATTTGGGATACAGCCAACGACCCAATAATGGGGATTATTGGAGACAGAACAAATACTCGCTGGGGTAAATTCAGACCATATTTGCTTTGGGTTTCAGTGCCTTTTGCTATTATTGGTGTTTTGTTGTTTACAACTCCAAATTTGGGAATTACCGGTAAAATAGTATACGCATACATTAGTTATACCATCATGATGATGGCGTATACAGCTATTAATGTTCCGTATGCCAGCCTGTTAGGTGTTATGACTGCCAAATCGGAGGAACGAACCAGTCTGGCCTCGTACCGTATGGTATTTGCTTTTGGCGGAAGCTTGTTGGTTGTTGCAATGTTTCAACCTTTGGTCGATTGGTTCAGTAAAAGCATAAAGCCCGAATCGGCCTATCAATTAACAATGGTTGTAATTGGTGCAATAGTAGTGGTTTTCTTTTTCTTTACTTTTTTGTGGACATGTGAAAGAATTACCCCACCCAAAAGTCAAAATAACAATTTGCGTGAAGATGTGAAAAATCTGATCAACAATATACCTTGGTTTGTATTGCTTGGCGCAGGTGTTATGACACTTATATTTAACTCGGTACGCGATGGTGTTGCTGTTTACTATTTCAAATACTTTATAAGCGACGATGCTGCGGTTAGTATATCGAAAGCAACATTTACATACAGTACATTGTATTTGTTTATTGGTCAGGCAACCAATATGTTAGGTGTTATTATGGCCAAGCCTATATCGGCAAAATTTGGCAAACGCAATACCTTTATGGGCGCAATGATTGCTGCTGCTGTTTTAAGCAGTTTATTTGTATTGTGTACAACCGAAGGAGTGATTTGGGTTTATATTCTTCAGGCATTAGTTAGTTTCTGCGCTGGAATTATTTTTCCATTACTGTGGTCGATGTATGCCGATACGGCCGAC
>DAOSWJ010000483.1:0-1746 GCA_035380005.1 Prolixibacteraceae bacterium
AATTGCCCGAGATAGCCTACAATTATAAAATTGGCAAGGTGTTGGTTACTTCAACCGATCAGATTTGGATTATTGTGCCTCGCGAAAAAACTTACGGATTGTATGTGATGAGCGCCGATGGTACCCAAAAGAAACATCTTAATGTAATGAGTTACTTTTCGAATGGCGAAGATGAGATATTTGTTAACATGAACAATGTTTACGATATTGTTGAGGACAATGAAGGTAATATTTGGGTGGGTACCTCTAAGGGTGTTGCAGTTTATAACAATCCTGAAGAGGTTTTCGACAAAGATCCATATTATGCTACTCGCCCAAGTGTTGACAGAAAAGATGGAATTTACCATCCCCTGCTCGAAACCGAAACGGTAACTTCGATTGCAGTTGACGGTGGTAACCTCAAATGGTGTGGAACCCGCAATTCGGGGCTATACCTGGTATCGGCCGACGGAACCAACGAAATTCAAAACTATACAATCGATAACTCCGATATTATCTCAAATGGCATTATTAATCTCGAATACGATGGTGATAATGGGGTTATGTATGTGGCAACTAATTTGGGATTAGTATCGGTTCAAACCGACTCGCGTAATGCATTCGAACGTTTTACAAATGTTTATGCTTACCCGAATCCGGTAAGGAGCAACTACAATGGTAGTATATATATTACCGGTTTAATGGAGAACACTAATGTGAAAATTACTACCATTAGCGGTAGGCTGGTTTACGAAACGACCTCGGTTGGCGGCAGGGCAGTGTGGGATGGAAACGACCTGGCCGGCAACCGTGTTCATACAGGTGTTTATTTGGCACTTTGTGCAACCGAAGATGGCAGCGAATCGGCTGTTGCAAAAATTGTATTTGTACGATGATTGAAAAATCGAAAGCAATTGTACTGCACTTGGTTAAGTATGCCGAAAGTAGTGTAATTGTAACGGTTTATACATTAGGGCATGGTAGGCAAGCCTATTTGATTAACGGGGTGCGAAACCCAAAATCGAAACCAAAACCGGCTTTGTTGCAGCCCATATTCTTGCTCGATATTGAAGCATATCATAAACCCGGTCGCGAAGTTCACCGACTGAAAGAATACAAGTTGGCCGGTGTTTATCAATCTATTCCGTTCGATGTTGTAAAAAGTACCATTGCTATTTTTATTGGCGAAATATTGTATAAAGTGCTTCGCAGCGAAGAAAGTGATGAGCACCTTTTTAATTTTATTTGCCAATCGTTCATCTATTTTGATACACTCGACAACGGAGCATCAAATTTTCATTTGTGGTTCCTGATTCAGTTGTTGGGGCATCTGGGTTTTAAAATAAACGCCAATCATTCATCGGTTTTGCAGTGGTTCGACATGAAAACAGGGCAGTTTGTGCCTTTTCGCCCCAACTTCCCCAACACGCCCGACACCGAAGAATCGGGGCAAATAGCAGAGCTTGCTAATCTCAACATTGAAAACATAGGCCAATATTTACTAAATGGCAAACAACGCGCCCGCCTGCTCGAAATAATTATTGAGTACTACTCGCTACACATCGATGGTATGGGGCAAATCAATTCACTCCGTATTATGCAGCAAATTTTTGAGTAAGTCAAAAAGTTGTATATCTGCACGATAACTGCGTTTCCCGAAAAAACATCATTCATTTAAATATTTATCTCTTAATTCTCTACTCCAAAAAAGACGTGCAAACACAACGGTTGATGTAGCGTGGTAACCTTTAAAAAAACCGCCTTCCC
>DAOSWJ010000484.1:0-1729 GCA_035380005.1 Prolixibacteraceae bacterium
ATACAGATCTTACATATTTAAAGGAAATTACCGGAGGAGAGAGCAGTATTGTAACCGAAATGGTTGAAATGTTTATCGATCAAGTTGAAGAATTCAGAGAAAACCTAAATAAATTCTACAACGATAAAAACTGGGTTGATTTAGGTAAAGAGGCTCACAAAGCAAAATCGTCGGTTTTAATTGTTGGAATGGAAGAATTGGGAAAAAACTTAAAAAAGCTCCAGTTACTAACCGAAGAAGAAAAAGAAGTTGAAACCTACTACGACTACATTAAAATGTTTGAAGAACAGTGCGATGCAGCACTTACTGAACTAAAAGAAGAACTCAATAATTTGTAAATTACCATATCAGAGACCCCAAAGGGTCTTTTTTTTTGAGTAAAAGCATGATTTTTCCCCCTATAATTGTTTTTTTATACCCCATACAATAATCATCTGCAATGTATTTTTGCCTCCAGTTAGATCATTCTTTTATTCTTAAAATGAAAAATAACAGCACTCGCTTTTATACAAGCTACCTTGTAATAAGGGGCTTTGAAGTTGCCACTATTGCCATAATTTTTGGTTTAATTCTTTTAACATTGATTTTAACCGGAGTTCGATAGTTGAAACAATTTTACTAGAAACTAAAACCTACTAATATTTAGTCCTTTCAACTTTTAAATCTTTAAGCATCGATGCATTTGCCCTTATGGTAAACATGTAATAAGGGCGTGAACTAATTGGAGAAAAGTCGAACGACATGGTCCAGCAATGCAAATCGCGAATAATTGTCATTTTAGTATGAGTAATTTTCATTGACATAAAATCAAAGCCCGACGAAAAAGTAGTTTTCCACTTTGGGGTAAGATCAATATTTCCATTTAAACTTACCGATTGCATTAAACGTGGCGTTCCGTTAGGGTTGGTATAACTAAAAGTATAACTCATGCTTACACGCCATGGCATATCAAAAGGCTCGTAAAATGAGTTTTTGGATTCATTGGGTTTTTTATCGTCAGTTTTATCGCCATTAATGGCTTTTTTAAATTTATCGGAACTGTAACTGAAACTGTAACCGGTGCTTACATTTACAATACGGCCTAGTTTAGAAATACCTGTTGCATTATTCCACATGTATTCATTAATTCTAACCCCTTTTTCGTTTAGCGCATAGGGATCGAGGGTGGCATTAATGTTAATTGATGTACCGGCAATTTTTGTACGCGCATTTATTGAAATATTTGAAAGATTGAACTGCTCGGCAATAAGGTTATACGCCCCATTAAAACTGAGATTGTCGAAAATGGCAACCTTTTTAAATGCTTCGGTAGCTGTTGTATCCTTCGAGTTTGCCACTTTCATTTCAATATTGTTGCTCAAACCAAAATTAACTGAGCCACTCTTTCCGGCCGAGGCCGAGCCCGAAGGAAACATGTTGAACAATTGATAATTACCAAGTGAATCGACCTGCACCCACTCATAGAAACCAAAAATACGGTTACTGAAATCGGGTTTGTATGAAAAACCAATACGGGGATCAATTTTGTGCCTAACTGCTTTAACTTTCCAATTTGGGTTCACCATATTGTACATGCCATATAAAGTTGTATTTGCATTAAGGCCAAGGTTAAAATCGTAATTGCGCCTGAATTTATCGCGCACAACTTCTTCAACATGGCCCGAAACCCACTGGTCCAAGCCGGTTTCGTTGTCGGTAACCGAGTAGCCATCAACCCAATACCGTTCAG
>DAOSWJ010000485.1:0-1720 GCA_035380005.1 Prolixibacteraceae bacterium
TGTTGATTTTGAATCGGCAAGGTTCGAAATCATCCATACAAAAGGAGCCGAAGTAATTGGTAAACTGACCAGTCTGGACAAGGATTACCCCATAATGACCATCAACAACTTTGGAAAAGGGAAAGCCATATACGTGGGATTGCCAGCCAACGGCAATGTATTGGGCGGTATTGTCGATGAACAAATAAGAGAACTGGGCATCCAAAAAGGACCCGAAGTACCCACAGGCGTAATGGCAAGGCAAATCGACGACAAGCATTTCCTTTACCTCAACACCAGCGGAGAACCAAAAGAAATCAAAATGACCCGTAAATCGAAGAGCATTCTTTTCGATAAAGAATATTCAGGCAATTTCACCATTGCTCCTTTTGAACCGGAGTTTATTGAAGTTAAATAAACTATTGAAATATAAACACATATCAACATTACTCTTTTAAAATGAAAAAAAGTCTCAATTCAAATCTTCAATTACTTAAAAAAGCCCTTTTAGCTGCCTTGCTTGGGCTGGCTATCGTTTCATCAACAAATGCCCAGTTACCAACCGCACAACAAATTTCAAAAGAATTGAAGTTTGGTATCAATTTGGGAAACACTCTCGAAGCCATTTGTGGTGAAGATGCCTGGGGAGCAGGCCATACTTCGCAACGTTTAATCGATTCAATTAAAGCAGCCGGCTTTAACACCATTCGTCTCCCCGTGGCATGGTTTTGCCATTCCGATACCGTGAACAGCATTATTGACGAAGATTGGATAGCACGAGTAAAAGAGGTGGTTGACTACTGTTACAATGCCCAATTGTACGTGGTAATGAATGCCCATTGGGACAAAGGCTGGCTCGAAAACAGGGTCAACCAAGCCAATCAGGCAGAGGTAAACCAAAGACAACATGCCTATTGGACACAAATTGCCGAATATTTCAAAAATTACGACGAACGTCTGATGTTTGCAGGTGCTAACGAGCCCAATGTACACGATGCCACGGCCATGTCGGTACTCATGACCTATCACCAAACCTTTATCGATGCAGTAAGG
Source organism: Prolixibacteraceae bacterium (assembly GCA_035380005.1). Taxonomy (GTDB): domain Bacteria; phylum Bacteroidota; class Bacteroidia; order Bacteroidales; family Prolixibacteraceae; genus Roseimarinus. Next base: position 1,033 of record DAOSWJ010000485.1, read on the forward strand.
GCAACGGGTGGGAACAACAGTTCGCGTACCCTCATCATCCAAGGGCCATCGACCGATATCGACGAGACCAACAAGTTGATGAACGAACTACCCACCGATGTAATCGACGATCGCTTAATGGTGGAAATTCATTACTATACCCCTTATCAGTTTTGCCTGATGGAAAAAGATGCCAATTGGGGCAAAATGTTCTACTATTGGGGAAAACAAAACCATTCAAAAACCGATTCCGGAAGGAATTCCACATGGGGCGAAGAGAATGATGTGGAAAAGCTCTTCGGTTTAATGAAAACGAAATTCATCGACAAGGGAATACCAGTTATCCTTGGCGAATACGGGGCTTACAAACGAAAGCTGAACCCTCCCTCAGAACAAGCTCTCCACGATGCTTCAGTTGAATATTTTCTGCGGTATGTTACAAAGTCGGTTCTCGAGAAGGGCATTATCCCCTACTATTGGGATACACCGGGTGGATTGTTTGAACGTAGTACCGGAGCAATCCGCGATCGTGATGTGCTCAATTCCATTATGCAAGTAGAAAACGATTCAACAACTACCGGATTCAATTCAGTAAAGGGAAACAACATAAAATTGTTCCCGAATCCCTTTAGTTCAGAAATAAACATGACCATTGGTAAACTCAACAAAATTAACAAAATAGCCATTTATAATATTATGGGCACCAGGG
>DAOSWJ010000486.1:0-1695 GCA_035380005.1 Prolixibacteraceae bacterium
ATTGCTACCAACCAGCCCTATACCATTAATGCAGTGGGTGATACAATTTATGCTCAAAATGCTGCAGGTCCTGGCGATGCAAAATACAAAGACGTAAACAACGATGGCAAAATCAACGATTTAGACAAAGTTATTTTGGGTAGCCCGCTGCCAAAACTCACTTTTGGCTTCTCGGTTAACCTTCAATACAAAGGTTTCGACTTCCAGGCTTTCTTCAACGGAACTTACGGAAACAAAATCATGAACGGAACCAAGCAATACTTGTACAACCCGGTTGGTTACCAAAACCGCGGAAAAGCATTTGCCGACAGGTATGTTTACGAAGACATTGTTAAACTCGATGCCGATGGCAACGAAGTTGTTGTTGTTCCTAAAAACCACGACACAGATGTTTACCGTATGGCTGCTGAAACTTATACCAAAATGTCATCGTTCTTTGTCGAAGATGGTTCTTTCCTTCGTCTTCGCAACGTAGTTTTGGGTTACACACTTCCTAATTCGCTAACTTCAAAAGTTGGTGTTGAAAAACTGAGGCTATATGCCGGTGGCAAAAACCTCTTTACGTTAACAAAATACACTGGGTTCAATCCCGAAGTTGGTGGTAACAACCTTCTCAACATGGGCGTTGACATAGGTCTTTACCCTGTTACCAAAATGTTCTACTTTGGTGCAAACATTGTATTTTAACGGAAATTCAACATTTAATTAAGATAATAAAACATACAATTATGAAGAAAAAAATTCTTAAATATATGTCGTTCCTGTTGCTCGGTGTAGCCGCATACGCTTGCAGTTCCGATTTTCTCGACGTTACTCCACAGGCAGCAGAAAACAGTGCATCGTTCTACCTTACTCAGGAACATGCCGACCAGGCCATAACAGCCGCTTACTCTTATTTCAACTACATTGGAATTTGGGATGTTGATATTATGCAACGCTTGGGTGATATTCCATCCGACGATGCCGAAGCCGGTGGTGAAGACCTTAGCGATGTGCCCGAATTACAAGACTTTGGCCGTTTAACACCTTTAACCACAAACGGTGTTTACAACGAAGTATATGGAGCACTGTATCGCAGTATTTATTTTAGCAACATAGCTATCGAAGAAATTCCCGGAATTATTGAGACTGATCCGAATGCCGATGCTGTTTTAATCAATCGCAGGGTGGCCGAGGCAAAATTTGTTCGCGCTATTAATTACGCTTACCTGACCATGATTTTTGGTGGTGTGCCTTTTGTTGATCATGTTTTGGGCGGCGACGAATACGAACCACCACGCGCCGAGATCAAGCAAATTTACGATTTCATTGAAACAGACCTTAAAGAAGCCATTGAAGTATTGCCCGAACGCAGTGGTTGGGGTACCGAAGTTGGTCGTGCCAGCAAAGGCGCTGCCAAAGCATTGCTTGGTCGTACTTTATTGTTCGAATCGTCGTATGCCAAAAACTATGGTGGCAAAGACGCACGTTTCGACGGCATGGAAGAACGTTGGGCCGAATCGTTAAAATACTCCGAAGAAGTTATCAATTCGGGTGAATACGAGTTGGTGGGTATCAATGGCGAAACATTCGAAAGCTGGAGAGGCCCCGAAACCAATGGTTACCGCTATATCTTTACTTCGGATGGCGACAATACCAACGAAGGAGTATTTGAGATTCAATGTATCCAGGAAGGTTTAGGATGGTCGGCTGCCC
>DAOSWJ010000487.1:0-1682 GCA_035380005.1 Prolixibacteraceae bacterium
CCATGTATTCGCGTATGATTTTTAATTTTGGCTCCCTTGCTGTTATGCGGGTTGCATTTACCACATCCATTGTATATTTTACGCCATTAGCGGTTAAATAGCGATTGGTTGACCCGGGATACCCCATTACCATTGCAAAATCGCCATCGGAATAACCTTTAAGCGAAATGGGGAAAAAGTGCCTTGGCTGAAGTGGTATATTTTCTTCGGAATATTCAGCCGGACTTCCATCGGGTGCTGTATAAATCCGAAACATCGAAAAGTCGCCGGTATGTCGGGGCCACATCCAGTTATCGGTATCACCACCAAATTTTCCAATAAAATGAGGCGGAGCACCTACAAGCCTAACATCCCTGTAAGTTTCGTAAACGAATAAAATATACTGGTTATCGTTAAAAAACGGCTTTACAGTTGCATTGTAATGGGTACTATCTGTGGCTTCGTTTACAATAAGAGATATTTCGGCATTGATACTATCAAGCCTTTCCGATTCGCTCATTTGCCCGTTCACTTTCGATAAAATCCTATCAGTAACGTCATCAACCTCAACCAAGAATGAAACAAACATTCCTTCGTTTGGAAGCTCTTCGGACTTACTAGCAGCCCAAAAACCATTTTTGAGAATATTGCGCTCCTCGGTTGAATGCTGCTGAATTTGGCCGTATCCACAATGGTGATTGGTAAGGAAAAGGCCCTGATCGGACACCAGCTCGCCGGTACATGAACCTCCGTTCAGCGAAATAACTGCATCTTTAAGGCTCGAGCTGTTTATACTGTATATATCCTCGGCAGTGAGTTTTGCACCTAAACTGTGCATTTTTTCAATTTGTACTTTATTTAAAAACGAAGGAAGCCACATTCCCTCATCGGCTTTTGCTGCAAGGCCGATTACGAGCAATGCCGGCAGCAAAAATGCTGTAAAAATTTTCATAAGCAAAAAAATCTTTATTCAGTAAACAAACAAAAAGTAAGTTTTCTGATTATTAACAATATCGTGTAATTGAATTGGTATTCGAAAAGCTACAAATATAGATTAATCTTTTAAGCCATAAAATGTAAACCAATGCTGTTTTTACGAGAATAGGCATGTTTTATAACCAAATATCCAACATTAATAAGGTTACGAAGTTCGCAAAGCGGTAACGACACCGTGGTCTTTTTATAAAGATCTTCTGTTTCGTTATATATAGTCCATAACCGATCGTAGGCCCTTTTCAACCTTACTTCGCTACGAACAATACCCACATAAACACTCATTATTTGCTGTACTTCTTTTAAACTTTGGGTTATTAAAACCATTTCTTCGGGGTGCGAAGTACCTTCGTCGTCCCAGTCGGGAATGCTATTGTTAATTTCAACCTCGTTGATCAGTTTTAAAGCATCCTTCACAGCCCAATCGGCATAAACGAGTGCTTCGAGTAAACTATTCGATGCCAACCTATTGGCGCCATGCAGACCAGTATTGGCAGTTTCGCCGGCTGCATAAAGATTTTTGATTGAGGTTCGGCCATTGGTATCGACCTTAACGCCGCCGCAAACATAATGGGCCGCAGGAATCACCGGAATGGGGTCTTTTGTGATATCGATATTTAACGATAAACATTTTTGATAAATATTTGGAAAATGGTCGGTTAATGCTTTCGGATCGAGGTGGGTACAATCGAGCAACACGTAATCGTCGC
>DAOSWJ010000488.1:0-1672 GCA_035380005.1 Prolixibacteraceae bacterium
ACTTGCGTAACCCGCACACAAAAGCTTAGTGCTTACCGATGGGACGGCGAGCAGCTTTTAAACCCCGATAAAATTGTGAGCGCATAAATATAAAAAACCCCCGGAGGAAATCCGGGGGTAAAATTGTTTACAATTTTAAAATTGAGGAAAACTAATAATTATTTATAAAAATTGAGGAAGAAATAATTATTAAACTTTAATATTTTCAACAGCTGTTTGAAGCATTTTATCGTTAAAAATAACGAGGCGACAAAATCCTTCGGCCTTCTTTACTAATTGTATAACTCACAAAAATTTCATGTGTACCTGAATTATGCGTACGCAACCTCGAATTGTTTAAATCATACGAATAACCAATCTGCAAGTCGGCATTCACCTGTAACCTAAGATGGGCACCAAAAGAATCGCCATAACGATACATTAACCCGCCCCAAAACTGTTCGTAAAATATCATTGTTGCAGTTACCTCAGCCGAAAATGGTGCACTGTTTACCATACGGAGCATAACTGTTGGTTTTAGCTTAAGTATAGGATTTATATCAAACACCCGCCCTGCGGTAAGGAAGATGTGCCTTTCTTCCCTACCAACAAACTCGTAAGTGTTTTCTTTATCGCTTAAACTGTTGCGAACAAGCTTGGGCACCGAGAAACCAACAAAAGTGGTTTCGTTGTAATAAAATGCACCAATACCGGTGTTAAAAAGCATCTTTGAAGTATTTGGGTAAAGGTTAACCCAAGCATCATCCTCAAAAGTTATAAGTCCTTGTAAATCTTTCTGAAAGAAATTAAAACCGGCTTTGATGCCCAACGACAAACGCGAAGTTGGACTAAAATCGATGCTGTAAGCATAATCGAGGTAAATTCCGGTTTGCGAAAGTGGGCCAATATTGTCGTGCAAAAAGGTAAAACCTGCACCAATTCGGTAATCTAAAAAAGGTGAATTGACTGATAATGAAGTTGTAGTAGGTTGCCATTCGAAACCAGCCCATTGTTTTCGGAATATACCGTTTATATTTAAAGCACCTTGGCTACCCGTGTAAGCAGGGTTAATGAGCACAGGGTTATTCATGTACTGCGTAAACATCGGATCCTGTTGGGCAAAAGCACCCAATGCGACCAACAACAGCCCACATAGAATAATATGCTTCAAATATTTATTAATCATCAATTTCACTTTCATTTATCGTTCAAGGAACAAAGCTCCTGCTTTTTCCCTATTGTTTCCATAACGGATCACATAATAATATACACCAACCGGAAGTTTACGGCTTCCAACGGTCATTTTAGCATTCGAATGGCCATCCCACTGATCGTAATAACCGCTGTATTCGAACACCTTGTTTCCCCAACGGCTGTATACGGTAAATAGGTTATCGGGATAACGGTCGAGACCCCTGATTACATAGAAATCGTTATCGCCATCGTCGTTAGGAGTAAAAAGTTGTGGCGGGAAAATGATATCCTGTACATAAACCTTTACCGTTGCAGTATCGCAACGACCGTAATAATCGCAAATAGCGTATACAAAGGTATCGAGCCCAACAAAGTCGAGATCGGGGAAGTACGAAACCAACCAATTGCTCTCATCAAGCTCGAGATAACCCGAACTTGGGTTAAGTGTTATTTGCATGGTTTGTGGATCCATTTGTCGTGAATCGTTATCCAAAACCGG
>DAOSWJ010000489.1:0-1665 GCA_035380005.1 Prolixibacteraceae bacterium
TTTTCCCAATATTTTCCTTTTTGGGTTACTTCGCGAATATTGATTTCGGGATTGAAGTTGGTGGCAAAAGCTTTTCCGTGGTCGCCTGCGTTGCAATCAACAATGTCGAGGTACTGAATTTCGTCGAAGTGATGTTTGGCAGCATAGGCTGTGTAAATGCTGGTTACACCCGGATCGAAACCGCAACCCAAAATGGCAGTTATGCCGGCTTGCTTAAACCTGTCGTGATATGCCCATTGCCAGCTGTATTCAAATTTGGCCTCGTTTTCGGGCTCGTAGTTGGCCGTATCGAGATAAGCTGTTTTTGTTTCCAAACAAGCATCCATAATGGTAAGGTCCTGATAGGGTAGGGCCACGTTTACGACTAAGTCAGGTTTGAACGATTTGATCAGTTCAACCAGTTCGGGTACCTTATTGGCATCGACCTGTGCCGTTTGTATACGGTTTCCGCCAATTGCTTCGGCAATGGCATCACACTTCGATTTGGTGCGGCTGGCCAACATAATGTCGGTAAAAACATCGGGGTTGGCTGCCATTTTGTGAGCTACTACGGTTCCAACACCGCCTGCTCCGATAATGAGTACTCGTCCCACTATAGTTCTGTTTTTTAATTTGTTAATAAATCATTTTTAAAAAGTGGCGCAAATATCCACTTTTTTCCGAATTCTAATCATGACAATATCCGTTTTTTATGTTGAAATTCAAAAAATATAAATGTTTTTTTGTGATAAAGCATTTTGTTTGTGGCCATGTTTTGTTTCATATTTAAGCCACTTGTCCCAAAATGAAACAGAATAATAATTGCCTGCTGTTTTATGTGTCAGAAATACAGCGCTTTAGTGATTATGGCACGTAGCTTGCTTTAAGTGTTTCGGTTTGAAATTCTAAAAGAGAAAATAAATGGTTAAGTTTCGTTATATTTTTTTGATAGCATCATTGTTTTTGGTAGCGATATCGGTAAGTGCAAAACAAAACGGCAAATTTGCCAGCTATAGCCAAATAACCGATAAAGAAGTAATGCTTATATCGAACAAGGGTGAAAAATTTCTTTTTTCGGCCTACGATAACAATCGGATTGGTTTTGATTTTTACAACAAAAATGAAATCGTAAGTTTGGTTTTGCCTTCGGCTATTGCTGAAAAAACCGACTTAAAAGGTTCGATTTATGTTGAAGAGCTCGATGAGTTAATGCAAATTACCACTACTAGTTCAACCGGTATGGTTATTAAAATCGACAAAAAGAACTTCGCTTTTACTTTTGTAAATAAAATCAATAACGAAGAAATTATTATTGAAGAAGGATTGTTGTCGGGTGTAGTTAGCAATGTTTCAACCGATTTAATTGTTGAAAAAATCGACAACCCTATTTCGGAGACAAAAATAACAAAGATGTAGTTAAAGTTTATTTGGGGATATTTGAGGAAAACAAGTAAGAGTTGCCAACATGGTGGCTCTTTTGTTTTTTATTAGAAAGTACGCGAAATGTTAAACCCGAAACGAATGTTTCCATCGAGCCACGAGTCGGTGGTTTCGATTATGATTGCATTTGTTCAAGCCTTGTTCGATAAAAAAAGAGCCTTAATCATTGTTCAGCCTGAAAAAAAACGATAGTTTTGGTATTTCACAAATAGAAACAGCAATGATCAAAGCTTCAGAACTTATTGT
>DAOSWJ010000490.1:0-1648 GCA_035380005.1 Prolixibacteraceae bacterium
TCTACCCAATATATTTCAAGCCACTTCTGTACGCAGGGGTGGCTTTTTTGATTTTCTTCCCATTGTTGATTATTAAAGGTGTTTGACTTTGTGTTTGCGGATAAAGCACATTGGATAAATGTGGGTTTGCTGTTGTTGTAGCAAAATAAATATTTGTATTGTAATATTTTTGCCATAACTTTGCACAACGATTAGACTGAAAATGACCCTGATGAATTCCAAAGAGCCATTCTGCTGATTGATTATGATAGCCTTTAAAAGGCACGCCAAAACCGTTTTTAATTAAGCATTGTCATGCATCGCATAGTTACTTGTATATTGTTTTTTTGTGGGTTGATGTTTTTGTTTGCTACTTGTAAAAAAGACATCGTTGAGCCGCTTCCTATTGAAGTAGAAAGCCAAATTACCCATGTTTCGGTTTATAATGGAACCGATGGTGCCATCGATATTTATGTTGCCGGGGGCGTAGCGCCGTACCAATATTTTTGGTCGAACGGAGCCACAACACAGGATATCGACAGTTTAAATGCCGGTGAATATCATATACTGGTATGCGACAACACAGGTACAGAATACCGCGATACTTTTGAGGTATTGCAACCTACGCCCGATGAGCTGCTTATAGAAAAAACGGTTCAGAATGTTTCGGCTTATGGTTTAACCGATGGCAGTATAGTTATAACAGTTACGGGTGGTGTGCCTCCGTATGTTTATCGTTGGTCGAATGGCGACACGTTGGCTACATTGACCGAAATTGGCGCCGGAACTTATGTGTTAACGCTTTCCGATGCCATTGAAACTACAATAACCGATACTACAGTAATTGTTGAACCCGAACCGCAGCCCTTGTCGTTATCGCTTTCTGCAAACAATGTAAGTAGCTTTGGGCAGGCCGATGGTGCAATATTTTCGACAGTAAGCGGAGGTGTTCCTCCCTTTGCCTATGCTTGGTCGAACGGGGCTACAACGCCAAATATTGAGCAGCTTGGCCCCGGAACTTACGAGTTAACCGTTACCGACCAACTTGGTTCAAGCCTTTCCGAAAGCGCAGTTGTTACCGAGCCCGCACCCGATGCGCTTATTCTTGTTGTTGAAAGCATTGTTCAGCCTTCCGAAACAGGAGCTTCCGATGGGCAAATCTATATTTCGGTAAGCGGGGGCTATCCGCCATATTATTATCAATGGTCGAATGGTGTGCAAACACAAAATCTTATCGATGTTGAGGCCGGAAATTATCAGATTACATTAAACGACAACTCAGGACAATCGATAAGAAAAATGATTGCATTAAGCGATTCGGTTTACGATTACGATGGCAACGCTTATTCGTATGTTAAAATAGGCCGGCAGGTTTGGATGCAACAAAACCTCAGGGTTACCCAAACGCCAAATGGAACCAGGGTTTTGTCCTATGCCTATAACAACGACGAATCGCTCACCGAAGTTTATGGTCGGCTTTACACTTGGCCGGCTGCAATGAATGGGGCCGAAATGGAAATGGCACAAGGCATATGCCCCGATGGTTGGCACATCCCAAGCGACGAGGAATTCAAAATATTGGAAATGGAACTGGGCATGACCCGTGCCGAGTTCCATTTCCAGTATTTTGGATTCCTCGTCACAAGGCATATGCCCCGATGGTTGGCAC
>DAOSWJ010000491.1:0-1638 GCA_035380005.1 Prolixibacteraceae bacterium
AATGTTGATGTGATGGTCTTCAATCTCGTTGGTGTCGGTTAGTACACAAGCCAGGTCCATAAGGGCTTTTAGCTCGCGTACGTTGCCCGGAAACGAATACGATCTGATTTTTTCAACTGCACCATCATTTAGGTTTTTAGGTTCCATTTTATTTTCGGCGCAAAAAGTATTGGCAAAATGTTTTGCAAGCATAATGCTGTCGCTGCCCCTTTCGCGCAAAGGGGGGAGGTTAATGGTAAGCCCAAGCAGCCTGAAATAAAGGTCTTCTCTGAATTTACCGTTTTGAACCTGATCGACCAGATTGCGGTGTGTTGCAATTATTATCCTAACATCGAATTTTATGGCTTTGTTGCTGCCCAGTCTTACAACTTCGCGCTCCTGAAGTACGCGCAATAATTTGGATTGTGTGCTTAAATTCATTTCTGCAATTTCATCAAGAAAAAGTGTGCCTTCGTGCGCCAGCTCAATTTTTCCGGGTTTACTGCTGTCGGCTCCGGTAAAAGCACCTTTCTCGTAACCGAAAAGTTCACTTTCGATAAGTGTTTCGGGAATTGATGAAATATTTACAGGTACAAATGGTTTGTTTTTTCGTGTAGAATTATAGTGAATACCCTTGGCAACAAGCTCTTTACCTGTGCCGGTCTCGCCAAATACCGATACCGTAATGTTGTTCCGGGCAGCTTTCCCCATTAAATCGAAAACATTTTCCATCGATTTGCTGCTGCCTTTTATAAGTTGCCTAAAATTGTATTCATGCGAAATGGCTTCCTTTAATATTTTGTTCTCTTTGGTAAGTTCGAAACGTTCAATTATTTTTTCAATTGAAATGGTGATTTTTTCGCGTGTATCAACTCCTTTTACAATATAATCGTAGGCTCCGATTTTTAGTAAGTTTACAGCTGTACTAATGTCGTTTTGCCCCGAAACAATTATTACTTGAGTGTCGGGCAGTTGTTTCTTTATGATTTCAAGAATTTCTTTGCCATTGTAATCGGGTAGGGTATAGTCGAGCGTTACCACGTCGGGTTGTTCGTTAAGCCTTTCAATGCACTCGCGTCCCGATGAAATGGGTATAACTTCGTACATCTCATTTAATTCGAGGGTTTTGTACAATACCTTCAGAAATAAAAAGTTGTCGTCAACAACGAATATTTTGTATTTTTTTCGGTTCATAGTGTTAGTTTATTTTCACAAAAAAAACATTGCTAGTCCCAAAATTGTTCGTTTTGTCCCAATTTGAAACAAAGTGTATAACGGCGTATTTTATAAGTGTCAGTTTTAGAGTGTGTTGTGTTTTTGGCATCGCGTTTGGTTTGTGTTGAATAATTAAATGAGGAAAAGATTTTAAAAGGGAGATTAGCAATTTAGATTGGGTGTTTTAAATTGAATGGGAGATAGTTTTAGTTTAGGTTGAAGTTAGTTTGGTTATTTAGTGAAAGGGATCTATGTTTAAAAAGTAGAGAGAGATTCATGAGGGGGAGATTTTAAACAGATCACTAAGGGGTGAAGCCATAAAGGTTTCACCCTATTTGTATAAAACCTTTATTTGTTTGATGATGCAAAATGAAAATCCAATATGTTTCACAAAATGCAATCAGTGTATTTATCATTTTACCGATAGCTGTGTTGCGCTAAAAG
>DAOSWJ010000492.1:0-1628 GCA_035380005.1 Prolixibacteraceae bacterium
CACGTCATTGCGAGCTTTGCGAAGCAATCTGAAATTTTAACCGGACAACAATGTAAAATTATATGTTTTTTTGAGCATCGATGTTAAGGTATCGATACCTTTTCCGGCTTTTTCGTTTATATATGTTACGTTGGTATAAACCTTTACCGGATTAGGGTCGACCAAAAATACAGGCGTTCCTTTTCTTACGTAATTGAGCAAACCGGCAGCCGGATACACATTTAACGAAGTTCCAACCACTACAAAAATATCGGCACTTTGCACAATTGGCAATGCTTGATCGATGGCTGGCACTGCTTCGCCAAACCACACAATATGTGGTCGCAGCTGACTGCCTTTTTCACATTTCTGACCAAATTTAAGCTCCCAACCGTCAATATCGTAAATTAAACTACTATCGACCGAACTACGGGCTTTTTTAAGTTCGCCATGCAAATGAAGCACATTTGAGCTGCCTGCCCTTTCGTGCAAGTCGTCGACATTTTGGGTAATAATGTGTACATCGAAGTGTTTTTCGAGCTTGGCCAGGCCAATGTGTCCATTGTTGGGTTCGCATTGGTACAACTGTTTTCGGCGTTCGTTATAAAAGCGCATTACCAGCTCCGGATTACGGGCCCAAGCTTGGGGAGTTGCCACCTCCTCAATGTCGTATTCTTCCCACAAACCACCCATATCGCGAAATGTTTTTATACCGCTTTCCTGACTAACACCGGCACCCGAAAGTACGACCAAACGTTTTTTTTCAAACATAGATATTTAATTAGAATTGCTGTATAAATCGGGCACAAAGGTTTGTTCGTCAATTGGTGTTCGAACATAGCCTGTTGCTTGCGGACGTGGCCCAAGTTCTATTTTTTCGGGTACAACATCGTCGTACGGAATTAATGACAGTAAATGACTCATGCAGTTTAACCTTGCCCTTTTTTTATCGTCGCTTTCAACCACAAACCATGGCGATTGCTTGGTGTCGGTATAACCAAACATTTCGTCTTTTGCTTTTGAGTATTCAACCCATTTTTGGCGCGAAATAACATCCATGTCGCTAAATTTCCAACGTTTGGTAGGGTCGTTTATCCTGTCCTGAAAACGTTTTTCCTGTTCATCTTCGCTAACCGAAAACCAGTATTTTACTAAAATTATACCCGAACGGATGAGCATTCGCTCAAAGTTTGGGCACGAGCGAAGAAATTCCCAGTAATCTTCGTCGGAACAAAAGCCCATTACCTTTTCGACCCCTGCACGATTGTACCAACTCCTGTCGAACAGCACAATTTCGCCAGCGGCAGGTAAATGTTGTACATACCGCTGAAAATACCATTGGCTTTTTTCGCGTTCGGTTGGAACACCCAAAGCTACAACCTTACAAATACGAGGATTTAGGGCTTCGGCAATACGTTTAATGGCTCCACCCTTGCCGGCAGCATCGCGCCCTTCGAACAAAACAATAACTTTTAAGCCTTTCTTTTTTATGGTATTCTGAAGTTTTACCAGCTCGATATACAAGCGCTTCAGCTCCTGCTCGTAAAATTTCTTATTCATTTTTTCCATGGTTGTTGATTGTTAATGAGGAAATAAAGTTAGCAAGATTTTGCAGAAAAATGAACTAGAAAATGAATGAACCAGGTTAT
>DAOSWJ010000493.1:0-1623 GCA_035380005.1 Prolixibacteraceae bacterium
AGGGTAAAAACCATATCGAGGTGAATGAACGACTCAGGTGTTTCGGGCAGCTCTTGAACAATTATATGGTGAGGCCCTCTTTTTTCATTCTTTATGTTGTTGATAATAAAATCGATGCCTTGGGTTGAGGTTCTGATGCCCGTTCCGATAATCAAAATGTTTTCTTTGGCAATTAACACATCGCCACCTTCAATTCGAATTTGATTAATTGGTTGTTTGTTAAGGTTTTCGTTGGCATTAATGGTTTGTGTTTTAAATAAAGGGTGATGCTTGAAAATGGCATTCATTATTACAGCTTCGCGTTCGCGAACATTATTGGCCATTTTACCAATAAGTACTTTGTTGTGCATGCTTATTGATGCATCGCGTGTAAAAAGGAAGTTGTGCAGGGGGCGTAAACTATAGCGTTCGTTGCTAAGGTAACGGGTAAGGTTATCGCGTATTAGTTCAACGCCTTCAATTAGTTGTAAGGCTGTTTCGTTGTCGGGTAGGTTGAATAATGTTTCGTAAAGCTCGGGTACAGCTTCGTTCTTGCATATTTGTTTTAATAAATCCGATTTAACTTGTTTGTTTTCGAACAGGCTGCTCAATAGGTGTTTAACCTCGTATGTTTGGCAGTGTTTGTTTAAAACGCCTTTAAATTGGTTGTACTCGTTAAGAGCAACCGAAAGGTTGAGAATGTCGCTATAAAGTGCTCTTTCTGCATTTTCGGGCGTCATTTTTTCCACCTCGAGCCCCGGAGTGTGAAGTATTACTCCTTTCAAATGTCCTATTTCCGAATTTACATTAACGCTTTGCATTGTTTTTTTATATTGATCGGTCAAATTTAGGCAATTCTTTCAGAAGGAATAATGACTTAAATTATTTTAATAAATCGAAAAAGTTTGCACAATCTTTGTAGTAACTTTGGATTTTGATAAAGGTATGAGAGTTTATTTGAAATTGATATTTTGTTTTGTGCTTGCCTGTTTATCTATGCATCAATTGTTTGCGCAAGAAGAGCCCGATAGTATTCGTATTGTTGAAACCGATTCGATGATTTTTGTTCGGCTCGAGCAGGTTGATGTTTATCCCCGAGCAGGCCGAAAACTAAATTACAGGCGTTATACGCGAATGGTTGAAAAAATAAGAAAAGTTTATCCGTTTGCAATTGCAGCGGCCAAAGAACTTGAAATTTATAACCAGAAGTTTGAGAATGCCGAGTCGGAACGTGAAAAAAGAAAATATGTAAAGCATGTCGAAAAAGATTTATTTGCTCAACACGAAGACGAATTAAAACGATTTACCATAACCGAAGGCCGTTACCTAATGCTGCTAATCGATAGGGAAACAGGCAATACAAGTTATTCAATAATTAAAGAAGTTAAAGGTGGCTTGCCTGCTGTTTTTTGGCAAGGCATTGCAAAAATATTTAACAACGATTTGAAAGAAGAATACGACCCGAAGTATAAGCATTATGTGATTGAACAAATAGTTTTGATGATAGAGCAGGAATATAAACAGAATGCAGTAAAACAAGCCAATTGATTACTTTCCTTTTGCTGAAAAACAATTCAATAGTGTGTAAATCAGTATTTTGAAGTCGAGATAAAGCGAAATGTTTTTAAGGTAAATAATGTCGTA
>DAOSWJ010000494.1:0-1610 GCA_035380005.1 Prolixibacteraceae bacterium
TTACTTTTAACACGTTCTTAAATTCTTAAAACGAAAAAACAGAGCCGTAGGCTCGGGGCATGTTAACAAAGGAAAATATGCTTCGTTCCTATAGAACTGCTGCTATGGTTAAAATTTTCAATACAAATCAATTCACAAACCAATTAATCAATCCATTAAAGATTCTAGTCAACTTTTTATACTTTTGCATTCAACCTTTTCAACTCTTTTAAGTCAAACATACCGCTTTGAAACTTTTTTACAAAGTTTGGGTTATACATAGAAAAATATAGATCAATGGCATCGAATAAAAAAATGATATTCAGGATAATCATAAATATTGTCCTGATATTGGTATTATTGGGTATTATATTCTACCCCAAAATTAAACCTGTTTTTTCGCCTGAAAATAAACAAGGCGCACAAGGCATGCGTGGAGCATCAATGCGTGGTGGAGGCCAGGCTTTGTTTGCCAGCGGTTACCTTGTTCAACCTACCGATATGAGCGAGTTAATTTATTCAACAGGCACTTTGCTGCCCGACGAAGAAGTTGACCTTGCGTTCGAAGCATCGGGTAAAGTTATTGGCTTGTTTTTTACTGAAGGAACACGAGTTAAAAGAGGCGATTTGCTGGCTAAAATTAACGACAAACCGCTTCAAGCCCAGCTTTTAAAGTTGCAAGCCCAACAAAAACTCACTAAAGAACGCGAGTTCAGGCAACGCCAATTGCTCGAGCGCGACGCCATTAGCCAAGAGAGTTACGACCAAGTAGCTACCGAATTACAAGCAATTGAGGCCGACATTAAGTTGATTGAAGCCCGTATTGCCGAAACCGAACTTAGGGCACCATTCGAGGGCATTGTTGGTTTACGTTTTATAAGCGAAGGAGCTTTTGCCTCGACACAAACCAAAATTGTACGTTTGGTTAAAAACATACCGCTAAAAATTGAATTCTCGATACCCGAACGTTATGCCGGTCAAATACAACCCGGCTACCCAATTACATTCGAAATTGATGGCGAAGACCAAAATTTTAACGCTAAAGTTTATGCTGTTGACCCAATGGTTGATGTAAATACCCGCACCATTGTGGCACGCGCCCTATATCCCAATAACAACGAGGAACTAAAGCCTGGCCGTTTTGCAAGTGTTAAAGCAACGCTTTCGCAAATCGAAAACACCATTTCGGTGCCCACACAAGCCATTATTCCCGAAATGTCGGGCGAAAAAGTTTTTGTTTACAAAGGGGGGAAAGCCCGCGAGGTGAAAGCAAAACTGGGGCTACGCACCGAGTCGCACGTTCAAATACGATCAGGGCTTCAGTTTGGCGACACCCTGCTCACCACTGCAATTCTTCAGCTAAGGCAGGGGATACCTGTTCAGCTCGACACTTTGGTAGTTCCACAACCTATTGAAAAAATTGAACAATGAGTTTATCATCAGTAAGTATAAAACGTCCGGTTTTGGCCACCGTATTCTCGTTGGTCATTTTGCTTTTTGGGATTATCGGGGCCACCTTTTTGGGTGTTAGGGAGTTTCCCAGTGTCGATCCGCCAATTATATCGGTGAGCACATCGTACCCGGGAGCCAACTCCGATGTTATTGAAACACAAATCACGGAACCGCTTGAA
>DAOSWJ010000495.1:0-1605 GCA_035380005.1 Prolixibacteraceae bacterium
TTTTTTTATGTCAGCTTTCAACGTAGCACGGTCTTTTTACACTGACGGCTAACGGTTGGCGGTATGTTTTTGTTGCCGGTTACGGAGTACTTCACTTTCAAGCCCCGATGAAGTTTGAAGCGAGCCACAGCCGTTGATTTTAGCACTATCTCGGCAATAAAATATACCGCCTGTTAGCAGCTGGGTTTTGGTGTTGCTCAAAGCTAATTCTTTTCATAATTATTGAAAATTTTGTTTATCGTAACTTTCCTTCCGCCAAAGTTGATACAACGAGCTAAATTTATTTGTGGGGGGGCAACCCCAATGCCGCCTTAGCGGCAAGTGCGTGGGCAAATTGTAAGCTTATTGGCAAGCATTTAGCCATACTGATTTTTGCTTTGTTCGGCAAATTTTGAACAAGTTCAATTTGCTCTCACTAATCGCAAAAATTGGTCAAGCGTCGGCATGTGGGGCTTGCCAATGTGCTTACAATGTGCGTGGGCTTTTGTTTAGCTCTTTATGGTTTTACCTAATGCTTCTAAAAGTTGTGGATTGTCTTCTAATCCTATTTTAGCTACTGCATAGAACTCGCTCATCCAGTCGTCAATCTCGGCAAAAGCAGCGTCTTTGGCTTTTGTTGCGTCTTGCGATTCTCCTTTTTCTCTTAGGTATTCGATTCTGGCTGCTTCGAGTTCCGAAATCAAGGTATTTGCAGCTGTAATATCTTCAACAGATATTTTTAGTCGTGCAAGTTTGGTTTGAATGTCGGTATCGGTAGATGCGACGGAATAAAATTTCTTTGCAGTTTCTAACAATTTGATGTAAGCACGGGGCATAGCACCTGTAATTGACAGTTTGTCGGCGGTTAGAGAATCGTTTCGGAATACAACCTTTGCTTTTTTACGATGAAGCGTAAAAGTGTCTTCTAATTGTGATTTTTTACTTGAGAAATTGGCGTAAGCTGCCGAGGTTTCATCGTCTTCGGTTTTGTTTAGGTCGAAAGCTGAGCGGGTTTTAGCTAAGAGGTCTTTGCCTTCAGCAATTTTGGCACTATCGAATCCTAATTCGGACATGATAGTAGCGATTTCAGACTGATTTTCTGCATTTTCTAATGCTACACGGTAAAGTTCCAAGGTTTCGGCGTCGGTTAATTTTGTACGTGATGCCATAGTTTATTGATTTTAAGGGTTAATAATTAATGATAATTTGTATGTATGTGTTGTATTTACATTTTTCACGGTTACATTTTGTTTTTTCGCACATCCATTTTCATTTTTCCTTGTTGCATTTGCATTTTTCCCTGTTACATCTCCATTTTCCAATGTTACATTTCAATTTTTCCCTGTTACATTTGCATTTTTCGGTGTTACATCTCTGTTTTTCTTCGTTGCAAGTTGGTTTTTCCATGTTGCAGATGCCTTTTTGCTTGTTACAAACCTATTTTTCGGGATAGGGATTGTTTTTTCGTAAGTGGATATTAAAAATGTATCAGATTTACTACTCTTTGGGAGCAGAAGAATGCTTGATGGTTTTTTACGAAACGAAAAATATAAAACGATATTAATAATTGCAATAAAAGTCTAAATAATCCTCCAATTAGTTAATGAAGGGGTGTTTTCGGGCGAT
>DAOSWJ010000496.1:0-1599 GCA_035380005.1 Prolixibacteraceae bacterium
TTCTTTCAGTCGGTGAAGGGTTACGGCCTATTTTGGGACAACTATTCTCCAACCACTTTTAAGGATAACGATGCCGAAACTTCGTTCAGCTCGGTAGTGGCCGATGGTATCGACTATTATTTTATGTATGGTGGTAATGCCGATGGGGTGGTGGCTTGCATGCGTGACCTTACCGGGCAGGTACCCATGTTCCCATTATGGACTTATGGTTACTGGCAAAGCAAGGAGCGTTACAAAAGCCAGGATGAAACCGTTGGTGTTGTGCGAAAATATCGCGAATTGGGCGTTCCCCTTGATGGGATAATTCAAGACTGGCGCTATTGGGGCAACAATTACCTTTGGAATGCAATGGAGTTTCTTAACGAAGAGTTTTACAATCCGCAACAAATGGTAAATGATGTTCATGGAATGAATGCTCACATGATCATTTCTATTTGGAATTCATTTGGACCAAAAACAAAACCTTTTCGCGAGCTGGACAGCATTAATGCCTTGTTCGATTTCAAAACATGGCCCGAGTCGGGGTCGTTTAAATGGCCACCCAATCCCGATTATCCTTCGGGTGTGAGGGTTTACGATGCTTATAACCCGGCTGCACGCGATATTTACTGGAAATATTTGAATGCAGGAATTTTCTCGTTGGGAATGGATGGTTGGTGGATCGACTCTTCGGAGCCCGATCATTTCGATCCTAAGCCTTATGATTTCGACAACCCTACTTATTTGGGTTCTTTTCGCAAAGTGCGAAATGCTTTTCCATTAATGACTGTTGGGGGTGTTTACAACAATCAGCGTGCTGTTACGTCCGATAAACGGGTGTTCATTCTTACCCGATCGGCTTTTGCCGGGCAACAGCGCTATGGTGCCAATACATGGTCGGGCGATGTGGTTGCTTCGTGGCCTGCCTTGAAAAACCAAATTTCGGCAGGTTTGAACTTTTCCCTTTGCGGAATACCTCACTTCAATAGCGATATTGGTGGTTTCTTTCTTTGGGATTTTAAAAACCCATTACAAAACGACGATTACAAAGAATTGTATGTTAGATGGTTGCAGTTTGGTGCCTTTTGCCCGATGATGCGTTCACATGGTGCCGATGCCCCTCGCGAAATTTACCGCTTTGGGCAAAAAGGCGAACCGGTTTACGATGCCATCGAAAAATATATTAACCTGCGATACAGTTTGTTGCCTTATATTTATTCTGCCTCGTGGGATGTTACAGCTAATCAATCGAGCATGATGCGTGCTTTGGTAATGGATTTTGCCAACGATCCAAACACTTGGGATATTAATGACCAGTTCATGTTTGGAAAATCGATATTGGTTTGCCCTGTAACAAATGCTTTGTATTTGAACAATGGAAAAGCAGATTTCAGCACCGTTAAAACCGATGAAGTTTATTTGCCCGAGGGCGCTGATTGGATCGATTTCTGGACTGGCGAGAAGCATGCCGGCGGCCAAAAAATTTCAAAAGAAGTTCCGCTCGATATCCTTCCTTTGTATGTTCGCGCAGGCTCAATACTGCCAATCGGACCCGAGGTTAAGTATGCCGAAGAAAAGAAGTGGGACAAACTCGAAATTCGTGTTTACGAGGGAGCAAAC
>DAOSWJ010000497.1:0-1593 GCA_035380005.1 Prolixibacteraceae bacterium
TTATGAATCCGAACGAATCCGTTTTGATATCTGATGATTTTATTGCAAATAAAATATACAAAATCAGGGATATAAATGTAATGATTGACAAAGATTTGGCAGGCTTATATGGTGTTACAACTGGGAACCTGAATAAAGCGGTAAAACGTAATATAAAAAGGTTTCCCGATGATTTTATGTTTCAACTCACAAAGAATGAATTTGAAAACTTGAAATTCCAATTTGGAACATCAAGTTGGGGTGGAACCAGAACGCTTCCATTTGTATTTACAGAACAAGGAGTTGCCATGTTATCGGGTGTTCTGAGTAGCGAAAGAGCAATCATTGTTAATATTCAAATAATGAGGGCATTTACCAAAATGCGTAGCATGCTTATTGATAATTTGAGTATCAAACTCGAAATTGAAACAATAAAGAAAAAACTTCAAAACCAAGACAAGAACATTGAATTAGTTTTCAAATATCTTGATGAACTTATTGAAAAGCAAGAAAATCCCAAACCAAGAAGAAGAATTGGATTTTTGCCCGATAAATAAATGCTTAATGCGCTGGTGCGAACTTACGATATATCCTGAAGAGCAGGTGCTGAATAATCCCAATACATCCATCGGTTCGGTTCAACGCGGTATTTGTTTCGGAATTTTGTCATTTTGTTGTTTTTATCTTCCGGTAAATTACAAATAAAAGAACCCAAATAACAAAAAACCATGTGTTTTTCGCACGCGATGCGATTGCAGTACCCAAGTCTGTAGGTTACAAATCCTTTACTAACAAGGCAGGGATTGCAATCGAAGATCACCGTAAGGTAAATCCCGACCAGTGCGGATTTTCAGGTTGCATGAAATTTATCTTCATCCCAGTTTGCAGGATTATTGCGGATATAGGTTTTTATTCGCAAATATGATTGTTCGTCGCGAATGACATGGTCGTGGTAATCGGATGGCCAATTTTTTGACCAGACGTATTTCGTGCATCATTTATCTGTTTCGATGTTTTCATTTTTAATTTGCCCAATATTTTGGGAATAATCATTTTCCGACGTTGTTTCCGGTATTGTTTTATTTCGTCAATGGTTGGTTTGTATTGATGGTTGTGCCACCATTGTTGGATGGGCGGGGGCGTTGGCAGGGGTGGCGTTGGCGGGGGCGTTGGTAGAGAAAATTCATGAATTTTCTCTACGTCGTTGTTACCACTACCATCCGCATTATCATCATCAACGTTGGCAATACCATTGTTGTAATTGTATTCCCCTAATTCAATTATTAAATGGATATGATTTGGCATTACCTGCCATTCATCCAGAATAATGCGCGAATTGTATTCGGGTATTTTCCTGATTTCGGTTTCAACAAATTCGCCAAATTCCGACAATTCCATTTTTTTGTTTACCACCTTACCTAAAATACATTCCCTTTTATTAATACAGATGGTTATAAAATATCTGCCCGGTGCTGAATAATCCCAATACATCCATCGGTTTGGTTCGATGCGGTATTTGCTGAGGAATTTTGTCATTTTGTAGTTTTAATCTGCCTAAAAATTACAAATAATTTAAAATCCAAAGAAGAAAAAAACACGTGTTTTTCGTAATCG
>DAOSWJ010000498.1:0-1589 GCA_035380005.1 Prolixibacteraceae bacterium
CGTCGGGCATGTTTGATACAGGGTTACCGGGTGCAATTGAATTGAACGAACCATTAATATTGTCAGATAATCCACTGTAATAATCGGCCATGGCCCGGGTAATGTGCCTCAGCTCTACCACAATTGTATCGCCAGGTTTGTAGGTTTTGAAATATACGGGCATCGAAATGGTGCCATCTTTTCCAAAAGTATCATCAACCACAAAAAGTTCATTCCCTTGTTTTTCGCTCAATTTATTAATTAGTAACCGGAAGTAGTTGTCTTCACCTTTGGGATCGAGCACATTAACAAATACGTTTAAACTATCGGGGTTTTTCCAAAAAGGATTTGGCACAAAAGTTACTCCGGCAATCTCGACCAGCTTTGGCATTCGCGATTCAACTTCAACAACTTGGTCGTCGATTTCAACTTTTAAGGTGTAAATTTCACCGTGTTCAACCGTAATTTGCTCCGACACAAAAAAACCAGCACTGTTGGCTTTCAACAATTCGCTGTCGCCTTTAGTGCTTGTAATCGATACCGATGCATTGGTTTGCCTGTTGGTTTCGGGCAAATCGTAAAAAGCCTGGCTATACGAGAGTGCAACCTTTGCTGCCGGGTTAAGGTTGGTAACATTGGCCTCAACAATTAAACGTTTTTCAATTTGGCGCAAATCGAGCACCACATCCTCTTCGCAAGCAAACAGTAAGAAAGAAAACGATAGCAGTATGATATAGGTAATTTTACTCATAATTGTAGATTCTTAAAATTTAAAATTCCAACTAACTGATGGGATTGCCGAAAACAAATAAACCATGGTTGTTTTAGTTTGACCCGGGTTATCGTCATCTTCGCTAAAAATATAGCTGTAAGGGTTCTTGCGTGCATAAGCATTGTAAACCGAAAAATTCAACTCGCTACGGTAGTTTTTTCGCTCGGCCAATAGCCAGTTCACACCAATATCGAGCCGATGATAATCGGGCATTCGGTAGCCGTTACGTTCGGTGTAAAGGTTGGCAATTTTTCCATCGACGTAGTATTTACCTGCCGGGAACGTTACGGCATTACCGGTATAATAAACCCAGTTGCCCGAAATTGTCCACTTTTTATTCAATTGATACATGGCTACAACCGAAATATCGTGCAAACGATCCTGACGAGCCGGATACCATTGATTGCGGTTAATGCCATCGATTTGTTTCAACGACCGGGCCAGTGTGTACGATACCCAGCCGGTAAGTTTCCCGCTTTTCTTTTCGAAAAGCAATTCGGTTCCGTAGGCCTTACCATCGCCATAAAGCAATTCTGACTCAACCATATCGTTAAGCACCAAACTGGCACCAGTTTTATAATCGATTTGGTTTTGCATTGTTTTGTAATAAGCCTCAATAGAGAACTGGTATTGGTGATTAATGAAATTTCGGAAGAAACCCACACTTACCTGATCGCCAATTTGAGGTTTTACGTTAGGGCTACTGGCAATCCAGAAATCGACAGGTGTACCTGCGGTAGCATTTTGCAACAAATGAATGTACTGTGCCATACGGTTGTAACCTGCCTTCAAGCTTGTATTATCGTTTAAAACCAGTGTTACATTTACCCGTGGCTCA
>DAOSWJ010000499.1:0-1589 GCA_035380005.1 Prolixibacteraceae bacterium
CGGAAAGTCAATACTAAACATACAATCATTATTGGGCCTGCCAGTTGGAACAGCTACAATAACTTAAGCAAAATGCCGGTTTATAACGATGAAAAGGGTATTTACACCTTCCATTTTTACGACCCTTTTTTGTTTACCCACCAAGGTGCAAGTTGGACAAATCTCGATTCGGTAAAAAACATTCCTTTTCCGTACAATGCCGAAACCATGCCCCAATGCCCGGCTCAATACAAAGGCACTTGGGTTGAAGATAATTATAGGGGTTACAGCTCAAACGGCACAGTTCAAACGGTAAAACAATTGATTGATATTGCCGCTAAGTTTGCTGCCGAACGAAATGTTCCGATTTTTTGTGGCGAGTTTGGTGTTTTTGATACTTATGCCGAACCTGCTGAAAGGGTGTTTTGGTATGAAACGGTACGCCAGTACCTCGAACAAAAAAATATTGCATGGACAATTTGGGATTACCATGGTGGCTTTGGAATTTTTAACAAAGGTGGAAATAACATGTTTGAGCATGACATAAACTTGCCTCTGGTTGAGGCCTTAGGCTTTAATGTGCCCAATCAAACACCTTATACATTGAGACCCGATTCGGTTGGGTTAAAAATTTATACCGATTTGTTGCAGGCCAACTTGACGAATTCGAGTTTTGGCAAAGGCACTTATAATTTCTTTTCTCAATCGTATCCAAATAACGGAGAGTTTTGTATTGAATGGGCCAAAGCTACACGTTACGATGCCCTTGGTTTTGATTTCAGGCCAAATAAAGATTTTAGCGTGTTGAAAGATAGTGATTATGCTCTTTCGTTTTTGGTGCGCACAAATTTGCCCGATGCTAAAATTGATGTACGTTTAGTGGATACTAAAACCAATGAATCCGATGATCATCCGTGGCGGATGAAATATACAATTGACAGTGAATTGCTTGTGCCCGATGAGCAATGGCATAAAATATATTTGCCACTTACCAGTTTTACCGATGGTGGTTCGTGGGATGGTGAGTGGTTTAACCCCGAGGGAAAATTCGATTGGACAGCTGTTGATAAACTTGAGTTTGTTGCCGAACACATTCCTTTTGGAGAATCAAGCATGTTTTTCGACGATATTGTTTTTGCCAATATCGATACAGCACAGGTGAGGGTAAAAGTATCGGTCAAACAACCAACTCTAAAAGAATTTTTTGCTTACGTCGAAAATGGTGTTTTGCACATCTATGTGAACGATCCCAATTTGTTTGGGTATAAGTTAATGTACATAACAGGATCAACAGCTTATTCGGGCACTTTTACGAATTATGCCGAAATTGCTGTTGATCATTTACCCAAAGGTATTTATGTACTTTACCTGAACAACCAATTGGGTTTTGTTGAAAAACGAAAGCTTGTAATAAGATGATGTTTTTTATGAAGTTTTTCGCTTGATACCACAACCCAAGTTTCGCGTTTCTTTGTTGCTTATTTCTTTTCTTTGTCCAAGGCTGTTTAATGCATCTTTGAGATAAAACTCATTTACTTGTTTAAGATCTTTGTGATTATCGTCGATGGCTCCTTTGTAAACCAACTTGTTGTTTTTGTCGAAAAGAAAGA
>DAOSWJ010000500.1:0-1587 GCA_035380005.1 Prolixibacteraceae bacterium
TACCACGCAACCTAACGCTCGAGCCTACCAAAAGCACCTACCAGTGGGTGTATACTGCCATGACCCGTGCCCGTGAGCAGCTGCATATTGTTGACGATTTTTTCATTGAATAGAAAAAGAAACTATATAAAGGAAAGATGTAATTGTTTAGCAGTGTGTTGTATATAAATAAATTCCAGTATAAAAAAGGGTTAAGATTCGTTTTGGTTAAATTCTGCTCTCCTTCACTTAAATGAATAAATAATAAGTTCCAAAATAACAAGGGTTTGTGACATTGCAGTTCAATGTAATTAATGAAATCAATTATTTACTAATTGTAATAAGTTAACTATACATTAAAATAATGGAACTAATACTAAACACGTTTGGAACAAATTTACAAGTTGAAGATGGCCTATTTGCTGTAAAGCATAGAGATGGCAAACAGACCCTTGAACCAAAACAGGTAAAAAGCATCCTAGTATCGAAAGGTGCACGAATTAGCAGCGATGCTGCGCTGCTAGCCATTGAAAACGAAATCGATGTGCTGTTTATTGATAAAATGGGAAAACCTGCCGGTAGGGTATGGAGCATTAAGTATGGCTCCATATCAACAATACGCCACAAGCAACTCGACTTTATCTACTCGCCAAAGGCAGTAAAGTGGGTTAAGGATATAATACGACAAAAAATTGATAATCAAATCGGTCTGCTGCTTTCAATGAACCCACCCGACGACCGACTCAAAACTCTTATCGAGAATAGCATTAACAAGCAATGCGATTACAAAAAGAAAATTGAGGATGTGGATGCACCATTTGTTTCGGATATTGCGCCCTCGCTCAGGGGTTGGGAGGGCGCTGCATCCAGAACATACTTTGAGGTGCTATCAGAGCTCCTTCCCGATAGGTATAGTTTCGAAATTCGAACTCAACATCCTGCAAAAGACGTTTTTAACTGTTTGCTTAACTACGGCTATGGCATGCTTTATGGGAAAATTGAAGGAGCATTAATAAAAGCTGGTATTGATCCCTATGCAGGCGTTTTTCATCGCGATGATTATAACCGTCCTGCTTTGGTGTTTGATGTAATTGAACTTTACCGGGTTTGGATCGATTTTGTGGTTTTCAATTTATGCTCACAAATGGTCATTGATGAGGATTGCTACAGCATCCAGGATGATAGTTCTTATTGGCTAGAGAACATGGGGAAACGTATATTAATTCAATCCATTAACGACTATCTTGATGAGGTTATAACCCTAAAGGGGTTACAACGTAGCCGTCTAGTTCACATCGATATATATGCACATAATCTGGCTCAATCATTTTTAAAATCCTAAGCCATGGAAAACGAAGGTATACTATTGAATATGGGGCAAAGTATAGTTTCGCCCAACGATCCGTTAAAGCATATTACCGTGGACAAACTTCATCAACTAATTACTAAACCTGACTCAACGCTGCAATCAAAAATTCAGCAGCTACGTACAGTTTTGTCAATTGATCCTAAACGTTATCAAGCAATAAAAAGGATGTTACCTTACGTTACTTGCGGTATGTTTCATCCACCCTATCGACGTACAGAGAATTTTTCCTCAATTTCATG
>DAOSWJ010000501.1:0-1575 GCA_035380005.1 Prolixibacteraceae bacterium
CGTTTTCGCCCACATCGCCCAAAACATCAACAATTTCGCCAAACGGATTTTTGGCATACTGGGGCCAATCGGTAATTCGGACAACAGCTTTTTGGCCATTTTTAACTCCATTCAGCTTTTCTTTCGGAATAAAAATATCGAAGTTATTCTTACCTGCAGGTACTAAAAATGCAAAGTTTTTCGACATTGAAATTACACCTACAATGTTGTTTTTAGCACGTTCGATAATTTCTACAACTTCGCCTTCGGGCTGTTTCTTTTTGCGCTTGGCATGAAGGTAAACCCTTACTTTATCGCCGTTTAGCGCCCTGTTAAGATTTGCACCGGCAATAAAAACATCTTCTTCAAGCTCTTCGGATATAACAAAGGCATATCCTTTTTGGGTCATTTCAACAACACCAACAACATAGCCTGTGCGTTCTTTTAATTGGTATTTATTGCGCTCAACTGCTCGCAAATAGCCATCATCGGTAAGCTCTTCGAGCACAATATTTACCAGCATGCGCGTAGCCTGATCCTTTATTTTAAGAAAGTTAGTTACTTGTTTGAGTGTAAATAGTTGCTCGGGATTGCCGTAACAATAATCGAGCACCAACTTTTTAAGTTCTTTTTTATTTAAACCTACTTGTTTGTTTATTTTGCGCTTTTTCTTCATTTCTATTTAATATTTATAATTAATAATAGGGGCAACACACTAAATTTCAACCCGATAAAATAGAGTAAACGATATCAGGTTGTTGTATTGGTTAAAAGTATAAGGGTTATAAAATAAACCTTCGCCAACAATCGACAACATTGAAAGCTGAAGCCTTAAATCGAGGGTAAATTTTTCGGCCCAATACCTATCGACCAACCTTGGCAGATTCACTTTCATACCGGCAATCATGTTCAAATCCCAGTTTTTTGTTCCGTTATACAATACCGTTGGATCGGTGGAATAATTATCGAAACCATATTTATTGACCAAAACACCAAACGAACAACCGCCAAAAAACCTGAAATCGTTGTTAAGTATATATCCTGCCAAAACAGGTAAATCGATGTAGTTAAGCCTGTAAACATACTTTCGATAACCGTTGTTTTTAGTTGGGTTAATGCGGCTTCCTTTTTGATTGTACTTAAGTTCCATGGCAGCAAAAACTTTTTCCGACAAATCGCGCTGCACCCAGGCTCCGCCAACAAAACCTATTTTATTGTATCCGCTGGCTCTGTCGCCTTCTATTTGGCTGCCATTAAAGCCGGCAAGCAAACCACCATAAAATTCTTGTGCAATAGCTGTTTGCATTGCACCGCACAGTATTATGAACAATGCAAGTGTTTTTAAGTTCATCATCAGATATCGTCGTCTGTAAAATACTCCTCAATATCGTCGAGCAAATCGGCTTCGTTTTCCTTTGTCGAAACTATTCGTTCAAAATCGTAACCCAGCTCGTGTATAAGTTGCATAAAAAACTGTTCTTTCTCTGATGGTACTTTAATAAAAAATTCAATCATAATTTTATTGTTTTGATTCACTAAAATTATCAATGTTGTCCGGTTAAGCAAAAACTATTTGTAAAGATTGCTTCGCCGTGC
>DAOSWJ010000502.1:0-1568 GCA_035380005.1 Prolixibacteraceae bacterium
ACTAAGCAATATTGAAATAACCGATTTGAGCGAAGATGAATTGGTGCTTTTAAGCAATAGTGTATTCCTCGATCATTATTCCGATATTGATCAATACGATACTCCGCAAACATTCTACCTTAGCAACTTGCCACCTGCCACCGAGGGAGTATTTATGTTTGGCGGTCAAGTTATTTCAAGCGATTTTGAATTGCCATTCGATCAGTTGAACCAATTGCGCTTTAAACCTGCTTTGGGTTTCGAAGGAACCACGCAAGCTACATGGAAAGTATCTGATGGTGACGATACAGGAGAAGCGCTGATTATTCTGCATTATAAAAACGCAATTCCGGTGGTTCACAATTTTACCGTTAACGGCTACGAAGATGTAACTTTCACTTTTAGCTTAAGCGATTTTGACAAAAGCCCTGATATTAATATTCCTTTCGAGGATGAAGATTATTTCGACCGTTTGCAAATGCTCCGAATTATTGCTTTGCCAAAACATGGGCAGCTTACTTTTAATGGTTTACCTGTTTTTGCCGATTTGGAAATACCTCGGAATCAGATCATACAGCTCAAGTACCTTAGTGATTTTGATTGGAACGGTACCGACACACTTATTTATACCGCTTTTGATGGTACCGATTGGGCTTCGAACCAAGCAGCTGTTTTCATTGAATTAGCTCCGGTTAACGATGCTCCACGTCCAATGGCCGATTACTATTCTATTCTCGAAGATCAAACTTTGAGTGGCGTAAATGTTGGCGTAAACGATAATGATGTAGATAATGATCATGCATCGTTGCGCTACCATATTGAACCACTCGATAGTGCAAGTGCCGGACAAAATGGTACAATAACCCTTAATCAAAATGGTGATTTGACATTTGTACCTGATAACGATTTTAATGGTTGGGCTTATTTTATTTACTCTGTTTGTGACCCAATTGGCGCTTGTGCCCGCGATACTGTGTATATTACAGTTGCACCAACAAATGATGCACCATTGGCAATACCCGATACTTTTGAACTGTTCGAAAATGAATTGCTTAGCTATTTTAATACATTGCTTAACGATTCCGATATCGATGGCGATAACTTTTATATGAATGCTGTAAATGGTAGCGATGTTCGCGAATTTTTAACCGATTATGGAACTGTTTCGTGGAATACCGACGGTAGTGTTGAATTTTCAATGCCACAAAGTATCGATTCGTTAAAAGCAGGGCAGTCGGTAAGTGTACAAATCGAATACCGAATAATCGACGATTCGTTGGCAACGGCTAATTCGTATTTTGTTATATTGATAAAAGGCTTGAATAACCCGCCTGTTGCAGTCGACGATGTTTTTGAAGCAAGCGAAGGGTTTAATAGTATCGCCTCATCAACGTTGCCATATCAAAATGTGTTGTTCAACGACTACGATATCGAAGGTGATCCTATTAGTGTTCAACTGGTTAATAATTCAACGTTGAATAGTATCGTAACGCGATACGGAACATTTAACTGGGAAACAACCGGAGAATGGGTTTTTGTTGAAAACCAAACTGTTGTTGATTCACTAAAACAAGGTGAGGTGGTTTCGG
>DAOSWJ010000503.1:0-1552 GCA_035380005.1 Prolixibacteraceae bacterium
CCTAAGTAAAGCGCTCTTTCACTACGTTCAAACCGCTTAACTTAGGTTTAAGATATTTTGTAGGATGCTTTATTGAAGTTTTTTTGTTTTTCAGCTGTCCCATATTCGATTATTTATTCTATCATAAGTTTTGTTGTGCTTGTGCCATTTTTGGTTGTACATTTTACAAAATAAAGTCCTGCCTCTAGTGTAGTGTGTAATTGAACTTGGGTTGTGTGAAGATTATTTGAATTCTTTACGGTTATCCCCCTCGAATTGACAACTTTTAACTCCAATATCTGATTTTCGGCCGTAATTGTTATGCTTTTATGGGCTTTAGCCGGATTGGGATATATTTTCACGATATTCGTCGGAAGTTCTTCAATTGTATTGTAATAAATTGGCTCAGTCTCTGCTTTATTGCCTTCTCCTCCGCTATTGTATACAGCTGCAAGTAAGTACGAATAGTTTCCTTCCGATTGGAGCGTGTCGGTGAAAGAAGTGGAAGAACCTGAAAGTTGTTCGACGAGTTCAAGGTTGCCATCAGGGAGTAGTTTCCGATATAATTTATAGCCTTCAATGGAGTTTGTGGTAGCGAGCATTACATTGTCAAGCTTTAAACCGAAAACATCGGTGCTTCGCTGGTGAACCAACGCTACACTGACTGTATCGCCAATATATTGATTAAGGTTGAGGGTTCGCTCTTTCCATGTGGCATCGTTTTCGGGTATTGTTTCATCCAAACCAATTGCGAATAATGTTGTGTCGGAATTTTGTGTAGCAGTACGAATTTGGTAGTATTCGTTTGAATGCGAGGTATTTATGCCGGCAACAGCCCAACTTAGATTAAGGGTTTCTGCATAGCGCACTGGTATGTTTGGACTGATGAGCCAGTTGTTGGGTGTTAAAACTTCACCGTTAAGCCAACTGTAGCTTGCTATACTTTGAGAGCCCTCGTATGCCCCTGTTGCTGTGTGTATTTCCCACGATGCTTGGTCGCTATCAAAATCCAGATTTACCCATTGAGAAAGGTTAGTCGGGGCTTCAAATCCATCGGAAATCAATGTTTTATTGTGGTTCGATGCCGGCTCCCAGTTAAGCTCAACCAGATTGCCGGAACGTGTTGCCTGAAAGTTTTCGGGTGCAGGAAGCCAATCGATGTACATTACTTTATTGGTTTGGGTTGCATTGCTCGATTCGTTATCGTTGTATTGAGCTTCAATTGCGTAGGTGTAATAACCTTCAAGAGTTACAGTGTCGGTAATTTCGGTTACGGCAGGTTCGGTTACCTTGATGAGTTGAGACTCGCCGTTTTCGGAAATACGGTATACAGCATACGTGTTTAGTTCTATGTCTTTTGTTTGTGGGGTTGTGTGTACGATGAAATCATCAATTTTGAGGGCAAATTGATTTGTACTTTGGTTGTGAACGATGGCCAAATAAACGGTTTGGTTTGCAAATTCCGACAAATCGATGTCGCGTTGTTGCCACTGGCTTGCTTCGTTGGTTAATGTTTCTTCGAAAATAGTTTCGGTAAATGAAGCAATCTCTGAACCGGTTGTGCTTATTTTTA
>DAOSWJ010000504.1:0-1550 GCA_035380005.1 Prolixibacteraceae bacterium
AGTGCGCGAGGTAGGCCACGAAAAGAACGCATTGTTACTTAGCGAAGGTAATACCTTGCTCAACGGCATTATTGGCAACAACGATGCGCCTTTTATATACGAAAAAGCCGGAAACTACTATAACTTTTTCATGATCGACGAATTTCAGGACACCTCGGTTACCCAATGGGAAAATTTCCGTCCGCTAATTGCCAACTCGCTGGCCGAAAACAACCCCAACCTAGTGGTTGGCGACATCAAACAATCGATTTACCGATGGCGCAACAGCGACTGGCAACTGCTCGACAAAGCACTAAAACAGGAACTCACACCCCAAAAAGTAAAAGATGTTACCCTCGGCTCGAACTGGCGAAGCTGCACAAACATTGTTGAATTCAACAACCAACTGTTCAACCTTGCAAAAACATTGCTACAAAACGATTACAATGCACAAATAGGCGACAAAAGCAACAACCTTTTCGACAGTTTCAAAAACACCATAGCCAGTGCGTATTCCGATGTTGAACAAACACCTGCAAGTGGTAAAACCGATGGTTACATTCGCTGCACCTTTATCGATAAAGAAGATTACATACAGGAAACACTTAACAAACTTGTAAGCACTATTGAACAAGTACAGGCGCATGGCTTCAGTGCCGGCGACATTGCCATTTTGGTGAAAAAGAACAAACAAGGACAGCAAATTGCCGAAGCTTTGCTCAAGCAGAAAAAAACAGGCAGCAAAGCCAATTTCGAAGTAATATCAGACGACACATTGTACATACACACTTCGCCATCGGTGAATTTTATCACCCAAATGATGCAATACATAGCCACTCCTTTCGACCCGGTTGTGCAAGCCAACATTGTTTATCAATTTAGCAAACACCTGTTGCCCTACCTTCAAAAAAACAACATGGTGCCGCCCCGCATTAGCAATAAACAACAACAAAGCATTGCTTTTGAAAACAATAACAACAGCTACAATTTTTTACCCCATGCCGTTAAGAACGAGTTTTTTCCGTTCATGAACGACCCCAGCCAACGAAACATTATTCAGCAATGGAGCAACCTGTCGGTAAGCGATTTAACCGAAACAATTATTAAACTGTACAACATTGATAAAATTGGCAGCGAACAAGCCAATATTCAAGCATTTAAAGATGTGGTAAACGACTTTTCGAAACGCGAAAGTGGAAGTTTACACCGTTTTATCGAATGGTGGGGGCAAAACGGCACCGGGGTAAAACTTCAATCGGCTGGCGAACGCGATGCCATACGCATTATGTCGATACACAAGTCGAAAGGACTCGAGTTCCCCATAGTGCTGGTTCCGTTTTGCGATTGGGGTTTTTATCCCGATGCAACAAAGAAAAATATTTTATGGTGCCCCACCAACGAAACGCCTTTTAAGCAGTTTACCGTTTTACCTGTAAAATATAGTAAAGCATTGCAAAAATCGCTTTTTGCCGAACAATATTTTACCGAGATGTTACTGTCGGCAATCGATAACCTTAACGTACTTTACGTTGCGCTTACACGTGCCGAACAAGGACTTTACATTTTTAGCA
>DAOSWJ010000505.1:0-1533 GCA_035380005.1 Prolixibacteraceae bacterium
TTTAATTATCAGCTTTTCGTTGTCGCCAAACGATTCGTAACCCGAAGTAATAACTTTTTCGCCGGGATTAAGGCCTTCGAGGATTTCGTAAAACTTTGGATTTTGTTTTCCGATACGAATCGAACGTTTTATGGCAGATGCTCCATCGGCTTCGAGCACAAACACCCAACGCCCGCCGGTGCTCTGAAAAAAACCGCCGCGCGCCAGCATCACAGCCTCGTCGGGTTGTCCCAATTGTAGATTGATGTGATAACTTTGTCCTGTTCTGATGTTGTCGGGGCGATCGCCATCAAAAACCAAATCGATTTTAAATCGGCCACTTCGCACTTCGGGATATACCTTTTTCACTTTCAAATTATATACTGTTTCGTTGCGTTCCATTGTTGCAGTAAGGTCGCGGCGTATCCTATCAATGTAATGTTCATCTATTTGAGCTTCAACCTTATAGTTAGTCAAGACGTTTATTTGCCCAATACGTGTTCCTTGGGCAATGCTTTGTCCTAACTCGGCATCAAGCATTCCCAGTTGTCCGGCAATGGGGGCTTTTACGTTCAAGTTGTCGAGCCGTTCGTAAACCAATTGTAATGTTTGTCGCATCTTGTCTAAATCGACTTCGAGCTGTTTCATTTCAGTAATCATTATCAAAGAATCGTTATTGGCTTTCTTGCGATTGATTTGCTCCATTTGTAAACTATATTCATAATCTTCCTTGGCCTGCAAATACTCTTCTTTGGCCACCAATTGTTCATCGTACAGCGCTTTTTGTTGCTCGTAATGTCTCTTTTTCTTAATGATGTCGAACTTCGATTGCAGCAAACTTCTTTGGGTTTCGATTATTTGATTCTGAAAGTTAATGCGAGTCTGACGCAACATGTTCTCTTTTTGGGCTAAATTCGATTCGCTGTTCATAATTTCCTGATGCAAGGTGCGATTTTCAAGCGTCAGAATTACATCGCCCTTTTCAACCATAGCACCTTCTTCGATTAAACGTGCCTTAACCCTTCCTCCTTCTTCAGCATCAAGATAAATGGTGGCAATAGGGCCAACCTGACCTGTTATGCGTACATAGTCATTGAACTGATCCAACACAACTTCGTTGATGGTCAGCCGACTGGCTTGAACCCGCATGGTTGAGAGATTTTTACCAAAACTCATATGAAATATAAAGTACATAATAGCACCTCCTGCCAAAGCATAGACAATGTGCTTCAACTTAATGCCTCGTTTTTTCTCTATTGTGCGATCCATAATAAACTATTCGTTAATCATTACAGTAATTCTTGTTCTTTTGTATAAATGTCGATAGTGTGCTTTTTTACCATCAACATGGTTTTGGCACGAAGCAATTCAGCTTCGGTTTTCATCAGATTGTTTTTTGCGGTATAATATTCTAATACACTGATTATACCCTTGTCTAATTTCTTTTCTATAATCTCAAGCGCCTGTTGTTCAGCGTTTTTCTTTTTCTCTAATTGCAAAATTTCAGCTTTATAGCTATTCAATTGCTGTATATCGAGCATAATTTGTCGATAC
>DAOSWJ010000506.1:0-1512 GCA_035380005.1 Prolixibacteraceae bacterium
GCTTTTGCAGCATGTGCACCATTTTTTGCAGCACACCCATAGGGAACGCACCCGAACCACAAGCAGGGTCGAGAATCTTGCAACGGTCAAGGGTAGAAACTATATTACGGGTAAGTTTTTGGTTTTCGGCAAATGGGTTTTTGGCATCAAACGAAGCCAGTTGGTGCAACTTTTCATCCACCTGTTTTTCGTCCATTTTCCAATCGGTTACAGCATTTTTCAGGTAAGCAATCAGGCTTTCGTCCACCATGTAGTTTACAATCTCACGGGGTGTATAAAACGAGCCTGTTTGTTTACGTGCCGTGGTTTTGGTTTCGGGGTTGTAACTTGCCAAAAGGTTTTCAAATACCTTACCTAACAATTCGGGGTCGAGAGCAACGTCTTCTTCAATCGGGGTATTTTCGGTAATGGTAAACTTGTACGATTTCAGAATATTTATTAAACCTTTTACTGCGGCTTTCTTTGTGGTGTTGTTATTTACACCGTATTCGGTGCTTAAATCCACCTCTTCGGGTGTGCCAAAAAACAAATAGTCGGGAACAAGTAATTGTTCGCCTTTTGTCATTTGGTCGGAAAAACCGTCAATATATGTATTGCTATATTTATCGTCCAAACATTCAAACAAACCGCCATTCAAAAACGGAACGGTTTTGTTCATGAGTTCCAGAAATGCATCTGAATTTTTAAAGTAGCGTTTATAACGCATTAAATAATCAATACCACGGTGTGTACCATAACCATCGCCACGGAAACCACGTTCGCGTGAATCGGTACCATCGGGTTTTATGGGGCAGTTAAGCGAAGCAAAAAACAAGTTTTGCAGAATTGCTCTGTAATAAACACTGTCTTTGTTTGCCTGATTAAACAGACCGTTTTCGTGATAGGGTGCAATATCGTTTAGTATATCCTTTTGCAAAGCTTCGAGGTCGAACAATTCCTCGGGAATCAGTTTCTTTTCTTTAATAAACCAAGTGAAAAGCAATCGGGTAAGCAAGCGGATTACATTGGTAGCATTGTGTTCCTGAATTAAATCTTCCAATTTGGCGTTTTTCTTTATGGCATCAGCTTCTGTTGGTTTTCCCGGGAACGTAACTTGCTTAACTGCCCAAAAATACCAGTTGGATAATTCCTGATAAAAACGTTTGTTGAGAACACTTACACTAAAAACTTCCTGCCAATAAGCATAAAGTTTGGCAAAAGTATCTATTGCTTTTACACCCGAATTTTGAATACGGAGTTGGTTAATAATATCTTCGTGTCCACGGTGAGGGCATTGTATGTCAATATCACGCAATAAAGACACTTTCCCTGCTTTTTCACCTTCACGCCATGCTTGTTTGTATTGTAGGCGTTCGGTGTTGGCAAATGCAATATATTGTCCTTTGTCATCGACATATTTAAAAACCAATACCACAGGCGTATAATAAAACTCACGGTTAAATGCCCTTGAAATTTCTGCCAGTTGCGAACGGTTTGGCAACAGGTTATTTTCACGTTGATTGAGGGTTACGC
>DAOSWJ010000507.1:0-1507 GCA_035380005.1 Prolixibacteraceae bacterium
TGTTTTCGAAAAAGGCACTGTCGGGGGGGCCAAGTTGTACAATGTCTTCGAAATATAGCTTGCAGAAATCGGGGTGTTGCTCACATGCTTCGCTTATTTTTTGGCTCAAACTGAGCTGTTCGGTTCTAAACAGTAGTTCGTCGAAACGTTCGAACTCGATTGTTACTTCAATGTTGTTGGTGTCGATTTTCAGTCGGTTTTGCTTACACGAAATAACGAGCAAAATCAAAACAATTGGTAGCAAAAATTTTTGGTTCATTGTTACTGCTTAAATGTTTATCGAAAAACTATAACGTAAAAATATGGTGACAATTGCACCACAAAGTTATTAAACGGCAATTAAAAACCGAACAGATGCAGTATTCTTATAAAATTCGTTCTATTTTTGTAAAACTCGAAACGAAAAAAACTTCAATGCTATGATACGATTGCTTTTAGTTGCTGTTTTAATTATGTGGGGCTCGGTATCGATGGGGCAGAACTTCAGGTTAGGTTTTCAGGCCAGCCCGCATTTTACCTGGATGAGTTCAACCAACGGCGGAATCAATAACATCGAAACCAAACCTGGCATTAAATATGGTCTCGAGGCCGATATTTTTATGGCCGGTTACCAGCGTTACATTTTAAATACCGGCTTGTTCGTGTCAAATCATTCGTTCAGTGCGCGTTACGTGCTCGATCAGTCCTTCGATATCAATACAACTACTTTCGACAAATCGGTCGATCTAACTTTTAAGATGAATTACATCGAACTCCCATTGAACATTAAATTGAGGTCCGATCAGTTTTACCGCATGACCTTTTACGGTCAGTTTGGTTTGACCAACCTTTTCAATATCAGTGCCTCGGCCTCGTCGGATGATGCAAGTTTTAGTGGCGAGAAGCTCAACGAAGGCATTAATAACCGCAGCATAAGATTTTATAATTTATGTATGCTTATGGGCGGCGGAATGGAATACGATGTGGGCGGAAACACTGCCATTAATCTTGGTGTTCAGTATTCAAACGGGTTAAGCGATGTAACCAACCTTGGCCGCTTAAACGAGAAAACAGTATTTAACTCATTGCGCTTGGTTGTGGGGGTAATGTTTTGATATTCAATAAAAATAAGTAGATGAAGATTGCACTTTGCCAGTTAAACTATCACATAGGAAATTTTAAGCAAAACCGCGAAAAAATAATTGCTTGCATTGAACGGGCAAAAGCCCAAGGTGCTCAATTGGCTGTTTTTTCCGAATTATCGGTTTGCGGTTATTACCCCATTGATTTGCTCGAACGCAAGGAGTTTTTGAACTGGACCCGTGAGTCGGTTGATGAAATTGCAGCTGCATGTAATGGAATAGCTGCCGTAATTGGTGCGCCAACTATTAATGAAAGTTTGAAAGGAAAGAAATTGCATAATTCGGCGCTTTTTCTGAACAAGGGGAGGGTTGAGCACATTGCACACAAAACATTGTTGCCTACTTACGATATTTTTGACGAATACAGGCACTTCGAACCCAATAAA